>NZ_JAHUTG010000016.1:0-105151 GCF_020889545.1 Rhodococcus sp. I2R | reverse complement strand
AGCGAGTTCGAGTTCGTCCTCGGCGAAGACCTTGCGGATTCCTCTCCCGCCGCCGCCGGAGCGGGCCTTGATGATCAACGGATACCCGATCGCCGCCGCGTGACGGCGGGCATCGGAGCGGGTGTGCACCGGACCACCGGACCACGGTGCGACCGGGACACCGACCTTCTCCGCCAAAAGCTTCGCCTCGACCTTGTCCCCCAACAGACGCATCGCATCAGCGCAAGGCCCGATGAAGGTGATGTTCAACCGGGCCACCAGATCGGCGAACGCCGGATCCTCCGCCACGAAACCCCAGCCCACCCACACCGCGTCCGCACCGGACTCGACCAACGCACGCTCGAGCTCACCATGATCGAGATACGCCGAACCCACCTCCGGCTTACGCAACACCACCGCCTCATCCGCAGCACGCACGAACATCGCCCGCCGCTCGGAATCGGTATGCAACGCCACCGTCCGGATACCGTAGTCGTACTCGGCGTTGAGTTCCTTCACAGCCCTGATCAGGCGAACCGCCGCCTCACCCCTGTTGACTACTGCAATCCGCTTGAACACCGTGGCTCCTCGATAGGTATAAGTTCTACGGTCGATACGCTTCGGGCGCTCGCAGGGTGTGACCGATCTGAAATGGTCAGCAAAGTCGAACGCAAGGAAAGAGGAAAGCTCAAAGATCAAGCAAGAGAACGGACGATGCCGAGGCGCGAGAGACGCACACCATCATCGACTCCCCACGAGCGCGTTCCTCGTCGGAGAGCACGGAGTCACGATGAATCGGAACGCCATCGAGAACTTTGATCTCGCAAGTGGAACAGGTGCCCTCTCGGCATGACGTCGACACCGACACACCCGATCGCTCCAGCGCGTCTGCCAACGTCTGTTCGGACTCGACGCGAATCACTTTGCCAGTGCTCGCGATCCGAACGTCGAACGGGACATCCGGCCCGTCGAATGCGTTCGCTCGGGGAGCGAATCGTTCGACATGCAAGCTGCCCTCGGCGATACTCTCGACCGCCGCAAGTAGCGGTTCCGGTCCACAGCAGTAGATCTCCGTCTGCGGACCCACTCCGGTCACGATCTCCGCCAGCGGAAGGAGTCCGACCTCGTCCTGCGGGAGAATGGCCACGCGATCCCCGTACGCTGACAGTTCCTCGGTGAACCCCATTGTCGCGCGGGACCGTCCGCCATAGAACAAGCGCCAGTCAGCACCGGCCCGCTCCACCGCTGCGATCATCGGGATCAGTGGGGTGATTCCAATACCCCCGGCAACGAACGCATACCGTGCAGCTTCGACAAGCGGAAAGTTGTTGCGCGGCATCGACACCGACAGCGTAGCGCCGGGATGCGCGTGCTCGTGCAAGAACCTCGAACCACCCCGGCCGCCTTGCTCGTTCAGTACGCCGATTCGCCACCGCTGCCTGCTCTCCGGCGATCCGCACAGGGAGTACTGCCGAACCTCGTCGACGCCGACTCCGACATCGATATGCGCTCCTGCGTGCCACTCGGGAAGAACGCCTCCCTCAGGAAGCTCGAGCTCGAGCGAGACTACGTCGGTGGCCTCGAGCGTTCGTTCGACGACGATCACAGTGAATCGGCCGGCTTCCAACATAGGTCTCGAACTCCTTCGATTGCTCACAGCAGCAAGTAGTGGATGCAGCTCGAGTCTGATGCGGTCGCCGCGCATGTCGCACAGCGACTCTCTTCATCCGATTCAAACGATCGGCATCAGCTATCACGGCGGCCCTCGAGGACAGGCCCAACGAGACTCGGGGCCATGAGCACTCTCGAGAGCGGAACAATACCCCGAAGCGAACTTCCAGAACCCGAAGCCGCACCCAGCATCGACCGTCCCGCGGCCGCTCACCTGGCCACCAAGACCTCGGCGTTCATTGCCGAACATGTAATCCCGGTTGAACGGGAGGTTATCGTCGACGGACGGATCGTGGACGATGCCCTGCGACTCGACCTGCAGCGCAAAGCGAAGGCTGCGGGAGTTTTCGGCCCCCTGTCCGAAACTCGATACGGTGGACTCGGACTCGACATGCGGGCGCAGGCACTCGTCCTCGAGGCCGCAGGCGCAAGCCTCCTCGGCCCCCTCTCCGTGAACGGTTCCGCACCGGACGACGGGAACATCCACCTGCTGCGAGATGCCGGCACGACCGAACAGAAAGAGCGCTACCTCGCGCCACTCGCGGCCGGCGAGACTCGATCTGCGATCGCTATGACAGAGCCGGCTCCTGGGACCGGATCGGACCCATCGATGCTCCAAACCACAGCGCGGCAAACCGATTCCGGGTGGGTCATCACAGGCGACAAGCACTTCACCACCGGAGCTGACGGCGCAGATTTCATCATCGTCGTTGCTGCCACACCTGCTGGCCCAACGATGTTCCTGGTCGACCACGACAACCCGGGCTTCCAGGTCGGCCGTCGTATGCCCACTCTCGACCACAGCATCCCTGGGGGTCACTGTGAAGTCACCTTCACGGACTGCGAGGTTGCTGCCGACGCCGTGCTCGGAGAGGTTGGCAAGGGCATGCTCTACGCCGGCGTTCGGCTCGCGCCGTCTCGTCTGGTGTTCTGCATGAACTGGCTGGGTCTTGCCGTGCGGGCACACGAAATGGCAGCACGCCACATCGTCGGCCGATCATCGTTCGGCGTTCCGATCGCCGATCACGGAATGGCGCAGGCACACGTTGCCGACAGTGAGATCGATATCGAAGCATCCAGGGGCCTCATTCGCTGGGCCGCCGAGATCATCGATACTCAAGGGGCTGACTCCTCGAATGCGCGTCACAGCGCATCGATTGCCAAGACCTTCGTATCCGAGGCAGTGTGGCGGATCCTCGACCGATCAGTGCAGTTGCACGGCGGTCTCGGCGTGTGCGAAGACCACCTTGTCGCGAGATTTCTGGTGGAAGCACGCGCATTTCGGATCTACGAGGGGCCATCGGAGGTCCTCCGCTGGTCGATCGCACGGCGAGTATTGCGCCCGTTCCGCTGACGTTCAGCCAACACAAGAAAAGGAGCACACCATGTCCCTGTCCACTGCCGACCGAAACGTCGGAAGGTTCGCAGCCGCGTTCGGCGCCATCGATTACGATTCCCCCGACTACGAGCTACTCCGATCCGTCGCCGATACGCTGGTTCCGTTCGGCGCTCATATCGGTACGTCCATCACCGAAATAAGCCCGGACCGCGCCGTCGTCGAGATTCCCAACGCTCCACATGTGGTCAACCACATGGGCACCGTGCACGCGGGGGCGCTGTTCACAGCAGCTGACATCGCAGGAGCTGCTGCCGTTGCCGGCGCAGCTGCCACCGGCCTGCACCTCATCGACAGTCTCGTGGTGCGCGGGGCGACCGCGTCCTACCGAAAGCCAGCCAGCGGGCACATCCGAGCAATTGCGACGGTCGACGAGCGCGAGTTGAGGGCGATTCTCGGGGCCACATCCAACCAACGATTCGAACTCACCGGCAAGGTCACGGTCTTGAACGACGAGGACACAACCGTCGCCAAGTTCACGTTCGACTACGTGTGCGACGTCGTCGTCACCGACGGGCAGGGGTGAGCAAGATGTCTGCAACCTCGGGAACCCGTCGTCCGTCGGAGTACTCCACGCTCGAGGCGCTGCCTGTCACCGTCTCGGGAGACATCAACTTCACCGTCCGAATTCTGCGGGCTGTCGATCCGTCGGCACCGGTCGTGTTGATTCTTCCTGCCATGGTCATGAAGGCGAAGCACTACATGCACCTTGCCAAAGCATTTCATGGTCAGGGTTTTTCGGTGGCACTGTGCGATCTGCGCGGGCAGGGCGAGAGCAAGCCCCCACTGCTCGAGCAGCCGAACTTCGGCTACCGCGAGATGATAGAGACCGACCTCCCGGCAATCAATGCGGTGATTCGAGAGACATTCGTAGACAGCGACATTCATCTGTTCGGCCACAGCCTCGGCGGGCAACTCGCGCTGCTCTATTCAGCTGCCGAACCTGGGGCTGTCGATAGCGTCACTGTGATCGGCACCGGAACGGTCTACTGGCGCGCTTTCGGTATGCGTCGCTGGTTCGAGGCACTACGCGACATTCAGTGGATCGGACTCGTTGCACGATTCAAAGGGCATTGGCCGGGGGGAGTTCTCATCCCCGGAGCCATGGCAGGGCGCGTCATGGTCGATTGGTCTCGACATTCGCTGACCAGCCGGTACCGTCCAGCTGGCTCGTCTCGCAACTACGACCGCCTGCTTGCGGCGATGACGACACCTGTTTTCGCAATATCGCTGGAAGAGGACCTCCTCGGGCCCAAGTCGAACGTCGACTTCCTCGAATCCAGGATGACTTCGTCACCGGTCACACGCTGGCACATCGACGGAGATTCTCCGGTAACCCATCGCGACCACTTCGAATGGATCAAGGACTCCGGGGCAATCGCAGCGGTCGCATCCGACTGGATCCGGACCGGCGACTACGTCGCTTGACCTCGACGCTCCTTCGCCTTTGACGGTCGAAGCGCTACAACGGTCATGATGACCCCTGCCAATGCTCCCAACGCAGCGATTGCGAATGTCGCGGACATCGACGTCACCTCGCTACCCACGCGAGGTGACGCGATGGCCGCGATGGCGACCCCGAACACAGCGCCGAACTGTCTGAAGGTGTTCATTGCGCCAGATGCGGCGCCCACCCACTCCGTCGGTACTGCGTTCACCATCGCGGCGATGGCTACCACGCCACCGGACAACGGGATTCCGATGCCGAGCAGTGCGAGCGCTACGCCGTACACCGCGAACGGCATCCCCGCCGGAATAGACATCAGCCCGAGCAGTCCGACACAGATCGAACCGAGCCCCACCAGCATCGTCGCCCTGATTCCGAGGCGACCGGCGACGTACGATGCCCCGAGCGAGCCGGCCCCGATGGCACCGAAGAGCGGAAGGAACTGCAGTCCTGTCTCCATCGGACTCAGTCCCAAGGCGCCTTGTAGATGCAGAGTCAGTATGAACAGCACGCCGTAGAGGCCGAAAAGCCCGAAGAAATTGACAGCGCAGGCAACGAACACTTCGGGGATGCGCAACAACCCGGGGGGCAGCATCGGCGTCTCGGTGCGACGTTCCCACCAGACGAAAAGCATGAGCGCTGCGGCGGCCACCGCCGTAGCGAACAGGACGAAGGGGTGCGTCCAACCCTGATGCGGACCCTCTACGAGTGCCAGCGTCGCCCCGGCACCGACCGCAACGAAGAAGACTTGTCCGATCACGTCGACTTTTCCTCTGCGCGCGACTGATTCGACGCGACTCGACATGCGCAGCGCGATCCAGGCGCCCAGCGCAATCGGGGCGTTTATCCAGAACAGTGACTGCCATCCCGCAGAGGACACCAACACCCCACCGACCAGAGGCCCGAGGGCGAGCGCGACTCCCGCGGTTCCGCCCCAAATCCCTATGGCCTTGGCACGGGCACGTGGGTCGGGGAAATTCTCTGTCAACGCAGCGATGGACAGCGGAACTACAACCGCAGCGCACGCACCTTGCAGTCCACGTCCAGCGATCAGCACATCCATCGTCGGTGCGATGGCACACGCAACCGACGCGAGGCCGAATGCAGCGGTCCCGCCCAACAGAATTCTGCGCGTACCGAACCGCGCGCCCAGCAACCCACCCGACAAGAGCAAGCAAGCGAACGCCAAGGTGTACGAGTCCAAAATCCACTGGGCAGCAGTATCGCCGCCGCCGAGGCGATCAGTGATTGTCGGAATTGCCACTGGCGCGATACTGGTATCGAGGTAGATGATGAATGTGATTGCGCAGATTCCCATGAGGAGGGTGCGCTGTCGAGATCTATCTGAATATTGGGTTCTTCCGTCGCGTGTAGTGCTATCCGAAGTCACTCGAACATCGTAGGTTCAAGCTACTCAGCTCAATAGCTGATAAACGCTTTCAGGGCACTTGATAGCAGATTTCTATACTCGCAGATGGCGGCGGCAAAGAGTCGACCAGCCGTGGCCGGAAGATCTCGATCGCAACTACGCCGAATCCTATCGAAGCAGATCAGAGCGTCCGAGCATTGTGTCTTCCGGTGATGCGGGGAATCGGTGTTCACCTGGACGACATGACCGGGTGTTGTCATATTCCGTACTGATCACACGCACGGCTTGGGAGATAAACTGGTGAGTCGCATAAATATCACTTCGGTGTCGAAGAAATTCGGGGACACGCATGCGATTGCCGACCTCACCCTCGATATCGCGGATGGCGAATTCATGGTCCTCTTGGGACCGAGTGGGTGCGGCAAATCTACGCTTCTTCGCATGGTGGCGGGGTTGACTCAGCCATCGACCGGCCGAATTATGCTGGATCGAACAGATATAACGTCAGCCCCTCCACGTCAGCGCAATCTCGCAATGGTCTTCCAGAGTTATGCGCTCTACCCCCACCTGACGGTTGCGAAGAACATAGCGTTCCCGCTCCGCACTCAAAAGAAATCACGAAAGTCCATAGCGGAGAGCGTCTCCTCGGTCGCAACGATGCTCGGTCTCACCGAACTGTTGGGTCGCCGACCCGCCGAGCTGTCAGGAGGCCAACGGCAGCGAGTTGCGTTGGCTAGAGCAATGGTTCGTGAACCTGGCGCATTTCTCATGGACGAACCACTGTCGAATCTCGATGCGAAGCTGCGCAGCGCAACCCGCAGCGAACTCATCGAGTTGCATCGCAAGCTCGGCACCACCTTCCTCTACGTCACCCACGATCAGGTCGAAGCCATGACCATGGCTACGCGCATAGCACTGATGAACGCCGGTCGTATCGAGCAGGTGGGTACGCCCGCCGAACTCTATGACACCCCTCGATCGACGTTCGTCGCAGGCTTTCTGGGTGCGCCGCCGATGAACCTGATGGACGCCGACGTGGTGCACCGCGGTCACGAGCTGTACGCGGAAGCGACGGACTTCTCGGCAGCCCTGGGCATCGCGAACCAGAGCGTAGTCGATCGCCGCGCAGTAATCTTCGGTGTCCGACCAGAGCGTGTTCGACTTCGTCCCAATGCGATCGACTGCGCTGAGAGTGACGGTGCTGCCGGCATTACCGGCACAGTCGCGACCGTGGAGTATCTGGGCGGCGAGGAGCTCGTGCACGTCGCAGTGGGTCCGAACACCCTGTGCGCGAAGGTCACCAGCCCCAGTGGTGTCAAGGCCGGCGATCGGGTCCAGCTCGAGCTGGATCCTTCCGACATTCACCTGTTCGACCGAGATACCCGCCGTCGGTTGGTCTGGCAACACGACGACGAGGTCACCGAGTTCGACCAAGACTTGCACGTGAATGCAAACACACCTGTGTTCACGGCTTGAAGCTGTCCATCCCTCTTACCGTCCAACCTCTCTCAGGAGCAAAACAGTGAGCAAAACCTTTCTGGGTGTGAGTGCCCTCATCACGAGCGCACTCCTCCTTACCGCATGTGGGGGTCTCGGCAGCACAACCACGGAGGAGACGTCTGCTTCCGCGGCGGTGCCGGAACTGGCCGATGATCAGTCGGTGTCGATCGTGTTCGAGAGCTACAACTATGGCCTCGCCGGTGCGTGGACCGACACGTTCAACACGCTCATCGACGAGTTCCACGAGCAGCACCCGAATATCGAGGTCATCGCGCAGAAGCCGCAGGGCAACAGCCCGAACCCGGCGACGGACACGGTATCGAGCATTCAGAACCAGACGGTCGCGGGTACGCCCCCGGACGTTGCGCAGCTCGGCTTCAGCGACTTGGACTTCACGATCAACCAGCTCGGCGCCAAGTCGCTCGACGACCTCTTCGGCAAAGACGAAGTACAGAAGAACTTCGACGGAACGGAGCACGCATACGCTCCCAAGGCGCGCGTTCTCGCCGATTGGAACGGGGCCACATACGGAATCCCGTTCGTGTTCTCCACACCTGTGTTCTATTACAATGCAACTCTTTTCGAGCAGGCCGGGCTCGACCCGGATTCCCCGCCCGAGACGTGGGAGCAGGTCGCCGACGCGGCGAAGGCGATCGCCGAGCGCACCGGCAAGGGCGGCGTCTACCTCGATTGCCTCACCAAGTCCGCGAAGGACTGGTGCTACCAGAGCCTGGTCCGGTCGAACGGGGGGCGCGTGATCTCCGAGGATCGGAAGACGCTCGAGTTCGCGGATGAAGCAGCGGTCGAAGCGACAACCATGGCCCAGCAGCTTGTGGCCGACGGGGCGACACCGGTGTTGAGCCAGAAGCAGGGCTACGAGGCGTTCGCCCGCGGTGACATGGGCATGCTTCTCGAGACCAGTGCAATCCAGGGGATGTTCGTCAAGGGTGCCACCGGCAACTGGGATCTGCGCTCCACCACGATGCCGTCGTTCGGAGACAAGCCGGTCGTCCCGACCAATTCGGGTGCCTCGCTGTTCACCTTCGCATCCGATCCAGCCAAGCAGCGCGCGTCGTGGGAGTTGATGAAGTTCCTCACCAGCGAGGAGTCCTACATCACGATCTCCCAGGGGATCGGCTACCTCCCGCTGCGCACCGGACTCGTCGACGATCCTGACGGCCTTGCGGACTGGGCAGCGAGCAGCCCGTTGAACGAACCGAACCTCGAGCAGCTCGAGAACATGGAGCCGTGGGTGTCGATGCCTGGCAACAACTATCTGCAGATCCGCGACGGAATGATGGACGCCGTCGAGTCGATTGTCTACCAGGGTGCGGACCCCAGCTCCACGCTGAAGGCAGCACAGGACCAGGGCACAGAGCTTCTTCCGACCTCGTAGCCGGGCCTCACAGCCCGACCGACCAATCCGACGCCCGCCCACGAAAGGACGCGAAATGCCCGGACCAGACTTCACAGTCGTTCACATCACCGACACCCACATCGGCCGCGAAGGCGAAAAGGTGCACGGTATCGTCGACACGCTCGACAACCTGCAGACAGTGCTCGATCGTCTGGTTTCGTCCGGGCACCGCGTCGACGCGCTCGTTTTATCCGGTGACCTTACCGACAACGGCGATCCGGACGCCTACCGCCGACTGCGCGAGGCAATCGCGCCTGCCGCAGACGAACTCGGTGCCGAGGTCGTTTACGCGATGGGCAATCACGACGACAGGGAGAGCTTCGCACACGCGCTGCTCGACCTGTCGCCGTCGGATCTTCCCGTCGATGCGCACCGGCCGATCGACACCGTTGTTCACCTGCGGGGCGTCCGTATCGTCGTCTTGGACAGCACCACTGCAGGACGGCACGACGGGCGGCTCGAGCCAGGCCAGCTGAAGTGGCTGACCGAGGTACTGGCCGAACCGGCGCCCAACGGGACGCTTCTGGTCCTGCACCATCCACCGATCCCGTCACCGGTGACATCGGTCGATTCGCTCAAGCTGCAGAACTCCGAACACCTCGAGGCCGTGCTTCTCGGGACGGACGTACGCATGGTCCTCTGCGGACACTCCCACCACACCTGTTCGGGCTCGATCGCGGGCATTCCGGTGTGGGTGGGGCCGGCGATGTCCTACCGAGTCGATCCGGTCCCGCCGGTCGGTCGCCATCGCGGCGTGGTCGGATTCGGTTTCACCCGTGTAGACATGTTCGGCTCGTCCGTCGTCGCCACTGCGGTAGAGGCCACGCCGGCGCCTGCGGTGTACGACGAATCGATGCAGGACGTCCTCGACAAGCTGGCCGCACTGTCACTCCGGGCGGGGTAAGCGGTGTTCGTCACGGCTCTGGACCATCCCCAGCCTTCGTCCGAGACCGTAGGAATGCCTGCAGAACCTGTTCTCACGCTGCGGGAACCGGTTCTCGAACGTCTTCTTCGTTCGGCTCAGCCCTACCTGTACCTGGCGCCGGCCATATTCTTCCTCGTCGTGTGGACGTATCGCCCACTCGTGCAGGCCGCCCAGTTGTCGACATACTCGTGGAATCTTCTTCCCACGTCACCGATGACGGCAGTGGGCGCGGACAACTACCGCCGGTTGCTCGAACTACCGGCCGTCGGAGACTCCATCTGGCGCACAGTTGTTCTGATCCTCGCTCTGTTGCCGTTCTCGATAGTCCTCCCGGTCGTGGTCGCCTTCTCGACCCGTGGTGTGCGCGGCCGTTCGCGGGTGGTGTATCAAGCCATCATCTTCGCGCCGTTTCTCATCGCGCCTGTCGCGGGGGCCGCGGTGTGGCAGTGGTTGCTCGATCCGAGCGCCGGGATGGTCAACCGTGTCCTGGGTTCGGACCGCAACTGGATCCAGGACACGAGCACGGCCCACTTGGTGATCATCATCATCACCGGATGGCATTTCCTCGGATTCGCGGTGCTCGTGGTCTCCGCCGGAATGGCTGGTGTGAACAGCGACTATTCCGAGGCGGCGCAGATGGACGGTGCGTCGCGGTGGCAGATCGATCGCTGGATCACGTTTCCGCTGCTCTCCCCCACGTTGGTCTTTCTCACCCTCATGACCGTGCTGCTCAGCGCGCAGTGGACGTTCCCCTTGATCGACACGCTGACCCAGGGTGGACCGTCCCAATCCACGACGAACATCTACTACCTGCTTTGGGACTACGGATTCAACAGCTTCGACGCTGGACTGAGCGCCGCGGCGGGCATCGTGTTGTTCGTGGGATTCGGCGCAGTGGCCGGCATGCTGGTCTGGCTATCGGAACGGGTGACCTTTCATGACAACTGACGCCCAGGAGGAATCCGGGACGGCGGTCCGGCAGACCGGGACGGTGATACAGCGCATTCGGGGACATGCAGTTCTGATCGTGATCGCCTTCCTCTGCGCGGTCCCGATCTACTGGCTGTTCGCGACATCGCTGCGCAGGCCAGAGGACATCTACTCGCTGTCACCGTTCCCGTGGCCCCTGTCGATCGAGAACTACACCGATGCCGCCGCCAAGGTGGACATCCTCGGCCTTCTGTTGAACACTCTCGGGGTCGCGGTCGCCTCTGCGACAGCGCAGCTACTCATTGCACTGCTCGCCTCGTACGCGTTCGCCATGTACACCTTTCGGTTTCAGAAGGTCCTGTACCTCGCGTTCGTCGGAACGTGGCTGGTGCCGTTCCAGGTCACCATGCTGCCCAATTATGTTCTGCTGTACCAACTGGGGCTGATCAACACACTCGCTGGTGTGGTGGTACCGACACTCTCCTCGGTTCTCGCCGTGTTGATGCTGCGCCAGCACATGACCAGCTTCCCCAAGGAACTGTTGGCGGCCGCGCGGATGGATGGAAGGTCGTCGTGGTCGATCCTGTGGACGGTCGTGGTGCCGAATCTGCGTCCGGCGCTGGCAGCGTTATCCATCCTTCTTTTCATCAA
The DNA here is from genome assembly GCF_020889545.1 of Rhodococcus sp. I2R. Lineage (NCBI taxonomy): Bacteria > Bacillati > Actinomycetota > Actinomycetes > Mycobacteriales > Nocardiaceae > Rhodococcus > Rhodococcus sp. I2R. Next base: position 93,866 of record NZ_JAHUTG010000016.1, on the reverse strand, counting down.
CTCGTGGAACGAGTACTTCTGGCCCGCAGTGGTGCTACAACGCAGCAACTCGGTTCTCCAGCTGGGATTGCGAAGCTTCATGGGAACAGAGGGCGATGACTGGGGCCCGATGATGGCGGTGGCCGGCATGGCATGCTTGCCGGTCTTCGTGCTCTACATCGTGCTGCAACGCCACATCGTCAACGCGTTCGTACGATCCGGCCTCAAGTAAAGACACAAGCACGGAGTTCGGGCAGGCTGCTCATCGCTCAGCGGTGTTCAGCCTGCCCGAACTTGTCTTTGCGCCCTGATCTGCACGGCCGTGCAGATCAGGGCCGTGCGCCCTACACGCGCACTGTCGAATCTTGGATGCAGAAAGTCCGGGTGGCTTTGCAGCACACCCGGACTCCCACACCTTGCCTGCCTACGGCACCTACTGTCGCAACTCCGGTATGTAGTGGCTGGCATGCGCCGGCAAGCGCAGTCCAGAGCTACGCAGCGCCGCCACGCGCGTGGCGTAGGCACCGCCGAACATCAGATTGTGTGCGATGTCCGCGACGTGGCGGTTGGTCGGGGCGGCGAGATAGGTTCCCGCCACCCAGCTGTTGAAGGCGCCCATCGCCGGACCGCACCATATTTGATAGTCGGCAGTTCGGTCGGACTCTCCGCGAATGCTCCACCCGGACGACAGCCCTAGGTACCAACGAAAGATCAGCGCCATCTTGCGCTTGGGATCCCGCTCGGCACCAGCTAGCTGACCTGGATCACGTTCGGTGAAGTAGTCGACGCATCCTGTCCACACCTCGTCCAACGACCGCCCGAAGATGGAGCGCTCCAGATCCGAGCGACGCTCGGGGGGTATGGACTCGATGCCGTCGTACTCACGATAGGCCTCGTACAACCGATGCGCGCGTGCGGCGAACATCGTTCCGCGACGCAGAACTTGCACCTGAACACCGAGTTCGAACATGTCCGATGACGGGGCCATGGTGCAATCGGCGACTCCGGACGACGCCAGAAGCGCCTTCGTGGTCTCGGACTGATCGGCCTCCACCGAGGACTGGTTGATCGACCCAGTCACCACGTACGCAGCGCCCATAGCGAACGCAGCGGCGACCGCCTGCGGGGTGCCGATACCTCCCGCCGCACCAATCCGCACTTCGGTGGGGCCCTGCCATTCACGAGCCATTCTGTCGCGCTGCGCGATCAAGTCCGGCAACAGCACCGTCAAGGGCCGGCGGTCCGTATGACCTCCAGAATCGGCTTCGGCGGTGATGTCGTCGGCCATCGGAATGCTCTCGGCCCAACGTGCTTGATCGGCGGTGATCTCCCCCGTCTCGACCAACGCCCGAACCATTGCCGCGGGCGCCGGGCGAAGGAACAGCTCGGCCACTTCGGCGCGCGAAACTTTGGCGATCACGCGGTGCCGTGGGTGCACTCGACCATCACTGCCGAGCGTCAGTCCACCGACTCGGTAGCGAACCAGTTCTGGGCTGAGATTCATGAACGCCGATGCTTCGATACAGGTGACTCCGTGCCGCAGGCATGCATCGACGATAGCCTTCTCGAGCGCGGGTTCCGTCGGACTGTGGATGAGGTTGCATGCGAACGGGATATCGCCCAGCGCCTGACGAATAGTGGTCAACGCCGCATCGATCCGCGTTGGAACCACTCCTGCGGCGCCATAGGACGCGAGGTATCCGGCTCGCGCCAGCGCGATGACCATGTCCGGGGACGCAATCCCATTGGCCATCGCGCCCGCGGCATAGCAGTAGCGAACCCCGTGGAACTTGCGAAACAGGCTGTCGCCCAATTGTGTCGGCGGCAGTGGTGCGACAGCGCTGAGGACGCGAGCGCCCACAACGGCCGCAGGGTCCGACGTCGCACCGATACCGTCCGCATCAGCAACGATCCAGCATGGCGAATCGAGATCGAGCAGGATCGAACGCACGTCGCTCACTGCACGTGCCAGCGCGCGCGTCATCCGAGAACCTGCCCGTCGCGCAGTTCGACGGCGAGGTCGATCAACTCGTAGATCCGTAGACCGGGCTTCCACAGGGATGCGTCGACGGTGACGACCACGGAACCAGGCCGCCGCTCCACCGTCTTGATGTGGACTTCCAACTCGCACTGACGGTCGGTGGGCAGGAACTGGCCACGATACTTCCACGTCAGCTCGATATCGGCTGGAATCAGGAAGCGCGGATCGGCCATTCCCGAATCCATTCGGGAGTTCAACATCCACTCCTGCACGGCCTGAATCGCCGTTTCGACACCGAGCGATCCGGGGATCACCGGGTCGAGGTGGAAGTGTCGGGCGAAGAACCAGTCGTCCGGATCGATACGACGGAGCGCGTGCAGGTATCCCTGATCGTGATCACCGCCACCGTCTACGACTTCGATCAGATCGAGCAGCGCCAACGTACCGCGCGAACACAACCGCGATCCCGGGGCGCTCCTTCGCGCAGCAACGTCGATCGTGCGGACCGAGCTCGGCTTGTGCGTCTGCAGCCAAGTCGGCCGGTTCTTGCCGGCGTCGAGCCCTGTTTGATTGCCGAGCGCTTCATCGCTGAAGTAGCCGAACATGGTCTCACCGCGATAGAACGGTTCACCGTCCACCGACAGGGTGTAGTCGAACGTCTGCAGAGACGAGCCCGGAAGCAGCGTCGTGGACAGCAACCGTGACGACTGCTCGATGGTCTTGTCGCGAAGGTCCACCTGGCGAAGTACGGTGGCGGTGCCGCCGAGGTTGCGCAGGCTGAGCGTCTCGTCGGGCGCGATGAGTGTCGGTCCGACGTACAGCCCCATGAGCAGCGCCGCCTGCAAAGACGTCTCCATGTACACGAAATGCGGGACCGAGTAGTTGGCACTGTCGGCGTAGTACCACGAATCGGCCGGCGAATCGTATTCGGTGTCGTAGGAGGCTGTGCGATCCAGAACTCCGCGGGCACCGTCGAACCGTGTGACGCGATCGACCAGAAGCAAACCACCGGTGGGCAGCCGTGTCGCCCGACGCCCGGTGAAACCGGCGAACTCAGGACCGAGTGCCGTGCCCTGGTCACCGCGCGCAAGGTGCGCCATGTGGAACTCGTTGAGCAGCACTCGATCTCCGGCGTGACCGATTCGTCCGGTCCAGGTATCGAACGCACCGCCGATTCCCGGACCGACCGGGGAACCTGGTTTTTCGGTGACAGTGACAGTGACGCTGATGCTGCGCCCGTCTCCTGCGATCACTTCCGCTGTGACATGCGGGCGCGGCACGAGTTCGATTTGGGTCACCACGACGTCGAGCTCGGTAGAACCGGAATCGAGACGCGCCGGTTCCGCTGCCGTGAGAGTCACATCGGCCATACACAGATGCAACCCGGCGAACAGGACGAACGTCTCGACTGCCTGCACTGCCGCTGACGTGGCGTCACCATCGAACTGCGCGCGCAGCCGTCCGCGGTTCAACGTACCGCCGCGTAGATCGATGTCGGTGACCGACGTCAACGCAAGCGGTGACGCCGCTGCGATCCGAACATTCGGGTTGGCTCCTGCCTGGTCGTATCGCGCTCCGAACACACCAGCGATTTCGCCCCGCGCCAACGATTCCAGTGCATCACGATCCAGCGACCGGCGACCCGCGCGGACCAGCGGCTTGAATGCACCTTCAACTGCTGCGACCGCTCCTGTCGAGGGCGGGCGCACCGGTGCGGTCGCAACGCGAGCCGCCCGCAGAAGCGCGTACTGGACGTTCGTATGGGAATCGAGATGCGCGCGATGGGCCTCGGTCACCGCAATTCGCAGCTCGTGTAACTGATTCAGTCTTCCCGTGCTCGCCGCTCCCCTGACGCCCGTTGACGGAACGCGCGATGGCGCACTCGCTGTGGCCTCGGGTGCCAGAGGCGTTGAAACCACAGAGGCGCCGAGGGGGTCGAACGGCTCGCCGTCGAATGCGAGTGCCGCATTGTCTCGTGTGAATTGAACGTTCATGATTTGATCCAATGCCTCACTGATTCGCGGAACATGTCGGACAACTGGGGTGTCGTGACCACAGACACATCTGCGTATTTCTGCAGAATGGTGCCGTCAGGGCCGATCGCGGTGGCATCGAGCGTCACGTCGACCGCGCCGGCACGCGGATTGTCGACGACCACAGCGTAGGGCGACCCCATCGGCAGCGGTGCGTAGTAGTCGATTCGGCCGATACCGAGTGGAAGGCATGCCGAATTCAGCAACCGATGTCCAAGTACAGGTGGCCCCTGGAGAATGACGTCGGCAAGCACGGGGTTGTGCAGCGCTCCCGCATAGGCACCGAGCGCGAAAGGCTCGCCGCCGAGTTCGCATTCGATGACCAGCTCGGTGTCCGAGTCCGCGAGAATCCGACGCATTCCGTGTAGCAGTGGGGCGTGGAATTGGCGGGCATCACGGTACAACTCGTCAGCGGGTACACCGCCTCCGAACCGAGGCGGACGAACCCGCGGCATCTCCGAGGGGTATCGACCGAGGTCCATCGTTGCCACGTAGTGGGACAGCGACTTCGAGTCACCTTTCGCGCTGTCCACTCGGCTGGTGACGACTACTCGCACTGCCTGTTCGTCGTCGGGAGTGACTCGGATATCGATCGATTCGATCGGGTGGTCGAACACGATTCCCTTGTGCACGTGAAAGTCCCGTACCGATATGACATACCGACCCGGGTAGGCGCGCTCGACGACGTTGATCATGGCACCGAGACCGAAGGTGGCAGGAAGCACCGCATGCTCCCCGATCCGATGCGCCTGCACCAGCGGGTTTTCGCTCAGATCACCGAGGGTCCGGGTAGCAACGAACGGTTCCCCGAGTGATTGCGGACCGTCGCTCAGTGACTCGGCCTCTCCGATCAGCACCACGACGTCATCGCGCTGAGTCGGTGTGAACTGCTCGACGAATGCACGCGCACCGACATCGGGATCCAGCAAAGACACACCACGTTCGATGAAGTGCTTGCGCAGCTCCGGTGTCACCATCCCGCCGTCCCACGCGCCCCAATCGATCGCCGTGACGTGGCGATCCGGTCGGGAGGTGACATGTGCGGCAGCGAAGCGGGTGAGTGCTTCGTTGGCTGCGGCGTAATCGGATTGCCCTGAGTTGCCGTACAGACCGGCGACCGAGGTGAAGAGCAGAATCTTGCGGAGCGGCGAGGTCTCGTTCTCCGAATCGAGGGCCTCCAGGACGGCTCCGAGCCCGTTGATCTTCGGGGCAAGGACCCGATTGATGTCCGCGACTGTCTTGGCTGCGATCGGCGAGTCGGCGAGTACGCCGGCACCGTGCACCAGGACGGTGATCTCGGACGCAAGCGACTCCAGTGCCTCCCGGACCGCGTCGACGTCGGTGACGTCGACCGCGATGTACCGCGCTCGTTCACCGAGTTCGCCCAGCGTTTCGGCGATCTCGCGGCCGGCTCGGACGGCCGCGCATGCACGTCCGATGTCGCGCGGGGTGGCCCCCGAGCCTGCCATCGCAGAGAGCGCCGCCTTCTGCAGGCCGGCGTCGTCGACGCCAACCGCCCAGGACGGTTCGGGATCGGGTTCGGTGCGCCCGAGGAGAACGAATCGTGATTCGGTCTGCCGTCCGAGCTCGCGAGCGCAGATCGCTGTCACTCCACGTGCGCCTCCCGTCACGAGGACCACATCCGATTCGGTCAACTCGGTGTCTTCCAGCGGGAGTGTCGGGTCGACAGCGCTGGACTTCGACGAAGAGCCATGGAGGCTGGGAACGAGCGTCCAACGGTCGCCGTGTTCCCCGACGGCCACTTCCAAGGTGTCGGTCGCGGAGTCGGCGATTTCGGTCAGCAAAGCTTCCACCACGGCATCGATGTCTGCTGCGGGATGGACATCGAGACTCCGGCAGAACAGACCGGGCCGTTCAGCGGCAAGGGTTTTCACAACACCACCGACACCGCCGATCAGGGCGGATACCGGATCCACGGTCCCGGCGAAGCCGAACGCACCGTCGAGCCGCGTCAACGTCACGAACGCCGACCGAACCGCCTCGGAGCGTTCCAGACTGGGAGAGCAGTGCTTGGCAGCGAGCAAGGCAGCGGTCAACCGGTCACTCGCCGCGGACCACTCGGTGGTAGCACCCGCAATGACCAAGGCCAGCGTCACCTCGTTCTCGAACGCAGACTTCAGAGTCTTCTCGATCTCATCTGCGCTGCCGGCAAGGGAAAGACGGCTGACGGTCCATCCACGATCGGCGAGCAGACGCGACACCTGATCGGCATCGGCATCGCCGCCCGCGAGGTCGACGATGACTGCGGTCGAGCCGGTCGGGAACAGCCCACCCACGAGGTCCACGGCCGGGAGTGCAACGAGTTCGACGGTATGCCGCGGCGCCTGAGCCGCGGCTTCAGCTTTTGGGTGGACATCACTCCCCACACCGAGTGCTTCGACGATCTGGTCGAGCGTGCGCAACGTACCCAACTGCTCGGGCCCGAGACTCGGCAGCGACGGGAACCGCTCCTGCACCGCACCGAGCACCTGCACGCGCTTGATCGAATCGACCCCGAGATCAGCCTCGAGATCCATCGATGGATCCACCATCTCCACGGGGTAGCCCGTCTTGTCCGCAACGACCTCCAGAAGTGCTGCGAGGAGTAATTCAGCTGATGTCCCGGTAGGTGTGTCCGGCGGACTGTCGGACTCCGACTGTTCGGTCTCGGCGACGGATCCGGACGACGACTGCGCTAGTAGGTCGACGATCTGGTCGAGCGTGCGCAACGTACCCAGCTGCTCGGGTCCGAGACTCGGCAGCGACGGGAACCGCTCCTGCACCGCACCGAGCACCTGCACGCGCTTGATCGAATCGACCCCGAGATCAGCCTCGAGATCCATCGATGGATCCACCATCTCCACGGGGTAGCCAGTCTTGTCCGCGACGACGTCCTGCAGTGCGCGACGCAGTTGTGCGGCGGTGACGCCAGCCGCTTCCTCGGACACCGACACAACCGTCGGAATCGGGGCGACGACGGGTTCCGGTGTCGGCGCTATCTCGACAGCCGGTGCCACGTGTGGCTCCTGTGTGGCGGGCGCGATCGCTGCCTGTACCGGAGTCGCGGGGATCGAGCGCGCAGCCGTCGGTGCTTCAACCCCGACGACCGAGCGTCGTACAGGATTCGTTTCGCCGACGCTGCCCCCGATTTCCAACTCAGCGATGCGGCCGAGCACCTCCGTCGCTCGGGTATGACTGTGACTGATTGCCACTCCGTGGTCCTTGACCGCCTCGATCGCGCGGAGCATGCTGGCGTCGATGTGGTCGGCGCTCAACGCCTCCGCGAGGTGCTGGGCCAGGTCGAGCTGACCATCGAGGTAGCGATCGTGCGTGCCGAGGTGTGCCGCAAGGGCGGACAGCTCACCGGTGGACCGATCTTCGATTCGGCCATCGTTCAGTTGACTGTTGTTCAGTGGACTATGGGAATCATGCTGAGGCACGGTCGTCTCCGAGTATCGAATTGGCGGCGGGGCGGGCGTGGACGGAACAGCGACGGAAGGGACCCGTGTAGTTGTCGGAGTGACGCTTCCGACCGATTCGGCGGGAACGACTGCGGAAACCCGGTATCCGTCGGCCAAGGCGTCCGCGTAGGACTTCCGGCGGCTATCGGGCACGTACTCAGGCGCCGAGAGCGAGATCGTCATGCCGCTTCCCGCGCGTACCAGCGGAGCCGTCGAGGTGTATCGGTTGACGTCGGACAGTGAGAGACCGAGCACGATGAGTTGCGTGACAGCTCGTTTGAGCGAGAGGTCACTGTTCCCGAGGGGGCCGGTGTCCGTGGCAATCGCGACAACATCGTCGCCCAGGGTCCGGTTCACCAGCGAGGTGAGTACCTTCTTCGGTCCGAACTCGACGAACACGTTGCACCCGTCGGCGCGCATGGCTTCGAGGGCTGCCACGAATTCGACCGGCTTCATCAGCTGTTCCACCAGGGTGGCGTTGTTCTCGGCCGGATTCGAGCCATACTCGCGACCGGGTGTGTTCGCGTAGATGGGAGCAGAGGGTGTACCTACTCCGATCGATTCGACGGCCGGTGCGAACGCTTCTACCGCGTGTGCGACGTACGGGGTGTGGAACGCTGCGGACACCGGGAGTTCACGAGTGGCGAATCCGCGCTCTGCTGCACGCGAGACGACATCGTCGATCGCCGAGCGACCGCCGCCGACCACCACCTGGTCCGGCGCGTTGTGGTTGCAGATCCATACGTCATCGAGGTCTTCGATCATGGCGTCGACATCGGCGCGGTGAGCAGCAACTGCGAGCATCGTCCCGCTGTCCCCGGCGGACCTCGGTGCCATCGCGGTGCCGCGAGCACGGGCGAGAGTGAAGTAGTCGGCTGTCGCGAGTGCACCCGACGCCCAGAGAGCAGTCAGCTCACCGAAACTGTGCCCAGCGAGCGCATCTGCGGTGAACCCGAGTTCTTGCAGGAACCGATACTGACCGACCGATAGCGCACCGATTGCCGGCTGCGCGAACTCGGTCTGACGCAGCGTCGCCTCGTGCTCGGTACGTAGAGCGTCGTCGAACACCGGTGGTGGGAAAACAACTCTGCCCAATCGCTGAGCGGAGCCCGTGAAGGCGACGTTCGCGAGATCGAACGCCTCGGCTACCAAGGGCGTGTTGAGTACGGCTTCGATACCCATATCGACGTACTGACTTCCCTGACCGGCGAATAGAGCTCCGACCTTGATCGTCGACATCGCCGCTGAACGGAAGAACACGCCCTCTGGATGACTCCACTGTTCGGCGTCGGGGTTACGGGTCAGCTGCTCCACGGCAACCTCGCGCAGGTAGGCCTCGTTTTCGTCGTCGACTGCGACGAACCCGAGCCGCGCATGGGCGTTGTCGATCTCGCCGCCGCCGATCGATTCCTCGGAACGAACAGCCTCGATCAGCGAATCGATGTCAGCGGCGTGCCACACGTGAACCTTGGGAGTGCAATGCATCGGTCGCAAATCCGTACGGGGCGCGTCGTCTTCTTCGAGGACGACGTGGAAATTCGTGCCACCGAATCCCATCGCAGACACCGCAGCACGGCGCACTGGTCGTTGGGGATCACGAATCCACGGACGGGTAGCAGTGTTCACATAGAGCGCGGAATCGGACCCGATTCCGGGATTCGGGGCATCGACGTTGATCGTTCCCGGCAGCACCTTGTGATACAGCCCGAGAGCAAGCTTCATGAGGCTCGCGGTACCGGCCGCACCCTTTGTGTGGCCGATCTGCGACTTCACGCTGCCGACGCCGGCATAACTGGTCTCGTCGCCGGCATCGCGCAGCAGACCACTGAGCGCTTCGATCTCCGTGCGGTCTCCGACCGCGGTCCCGGTGGCATGCGCTTCGAACAGTTCTACTGAAGCAGGCGAGCATTCGGCATCGGCATAGGCGCGGTCGAGTGCGATTCGCTGGCCCTCGGCACGGGGCGCGTAGATGCTCTTGGACCGGCCGTCGCTCGATGAACCGAGACCCTTGATGACGGCGTAGATGCGGTTGCCGTCGCGCTTTGCATCGGAAAGTCGGCGTAGCGCAACCATGCTGATGCCCTCACCGAGCAGCGTGCCATCGGCTGCCGCTGAGAAGGGGCTGATCTGGCCGCTCGGCGACAACGCGCCGACCTTGCTGAAGCACATGTAGATGAAGATCGAGTTCTCGGTGTCGACGCCGCCGGTGATCATCGTGTCCGCACGTCCGTCCAGCAGTTCCGCAATAGCCGTGCGCAACGCCGCGAGCGAGGCAGCACATGCGGCGTCGACCGTGCAGTTGATTCCGGAAAGCCCGAATCGGTTGGCGATGCGTCCCGCGACGACGTTGGCGAGCAGACCGGGGAAAGAGTTCTCCTCCCAGGGAGCGAAGGCTGCTGTGAACTTGTCGGCGATGGCGTTGGCGTCCTCGATCGACAGACCGCAGCTGCGTGCCGCTTCTTTCAGGATCGGAGTCGAAAGTCGCGCAGCAAGCGGATGCATCAAGGGCACCGGCCCCGTCGTGCCGATTACGACGCCGGTGCGCGAGGGGTCGTACCACGACGACCCCGTCGCACCGGCGTCGGACAACAGATCACGTGCGACACCCAGACTGAGCGTTTGCATGGTCGAGGTCACTTCGAGCTGATTGGGCGGCAACCCGAACTCGAGTGGATCGAAATCGACGTCCGGCAGGAACGCACCCCGACGGGAGTAGGTCTTGTCCGGGGTCGTCTTGTCGGCGTCGTAGTAGTCGTCGAGGCTCCACCGTGATTCCGGCACTTCCTCGGTGCAATCGACACCATCGACGATGTTCTGCCAATACTCCCGGTGGCTCGTAGCTTTCGGGAACAATCCGGACATGCCGACGATCGCGATCGGATTGCGAGCGAGTCGGCGGTCTTCGAAGATGTCGGATCCGGTGGTGGATTCGGCGGTCACGATGGTCCTCTCGGGTTCTTGTGCGAAGTGACGTGACTGTGCAGCTCAGGCTGCGAGGGTGGTTGCTGTGCTGTTGGAGACCAGCTCCGCCGCCGAGAGCGCGAACTCACGGTGACCGGTCCGACTGGGATGCAAACCATCCGAGGTCCACATATCGGCGTGCGACCACTGCGGCGATGCAGCGATGTCGAGCAGGAGGGTTCCCGTGCTGCGGGTTACCTCGGCGAGTGCCACGTTCGCTTCGGTGAATCGCTCACGGAGCAATGCCTTGAATCGCTCGGGCACTGGTAGACGTGCCGGGATATCCGGGTAGGTGGCTGTGAACACCGTCGCTCCCCCCGTACGCAACTCGCCGAAGATCGCATGCAGATTGTCCTCGAACCGGCGTCGCTCGTAGTCGCTGACAAGGTCGTTGACTCCGACGACGACGCCGTACAGCGGCGACCGTCCTGCAACAGCATCCGGAATCTGCGTCTCGAGCACGTCGGACGTCGTGGCCCCATGGGTTCCGAAGTTGCGAATTCCTCGGCCACGCATGCCCATTTGACCGGCGAATCGCGGAACCCAACCTCGGTAGCCCCCGCCGTCGATCGGATCTCCCCGGCCTTCGACGAAGCTGTCACCGACAACAGTCAGGCTCGCGAGGCTCATGCCGATGTGAGGTGTCGGTCGCCCAGCGGCAGATTCACTGCGGCGTACAGTTCAGCGAGATTGTCGGGCGCAAAGAAGACCTCGCCCGGGATTCCGCCGGCGATCAAACCGAAGAACTTCTTGGTGTACTCAGGGCTCTTGCTTGCCGCGCGGAAGACCGAATCGTAGTACGGCGTGAGCGAGAGCTCGGAGATGCTGGTGGTCAATTCGTATGTCCCAGCGCTCTGCTCGTCGCGAGTGTTCTGATAGTCCTCGAGCGCGTCGATCATCGGACGCGTACCGCTCAGACCCTCGTGTACGCGCTCGGACAACAGCTCCGCGTACTTGAACGCGTCGGTGATACCCCATCCGGTGAACGGATCCTTGTGGTAGCCGGCATCTCCAACCAATGCCCAGCCCGGGCCGTACGAACGTCGGTAGTAGTTGTCCGGGTACAGCATCGGACGGAACGGCTCTTCTCGAACAGCGCGATCGCGCAGCTCTTCACCGTACTTGGGATCGATAGCATCGACGATTTCCTGGACACCGGCATCGGGGTCGCCGCGGAATTCACTGAACCTGTCACGCTTGCGCATGACAGCGACCAGGCTCAGCCCGTCGTTGGTGGGCCACGATGCGAACTGCTGCTCGCCGAATCCTGTGCGGTGGTGCATTCCCCAGTCGATACCCGAGTAGTACGAGTAGTAGATGAAGCAGCCTCCGGGTGAGGTGCGATAGACGTCCGCGCCTACCTTCTTCGCGACGATGGAGTTGGCACCATCCGCGCCGATCACGATCGAGCTGCGGAATTCCAGTTCCGGTCCGTTACCCTCGCGTCCCCGAATACCCGCCACTGCGCCGTTGCTCATGACGAGCTCGTCGACGGTGAAGTTCTCGATGACTTCGACGCCTGCTTCGCGGGCCGCGTCGACGAGGATCGAGTCCAAAACCGTACGCCGAGGGCAATACACAGCGTCGATTCCGTCGATCGGATCGGCCATACCATCGAGCGCAATGTCGGTGTACGAGAAGTTCAAGTGGCGGATCGGAGGGCAGCCACTGGCAATCACCTTGTCCAACAACCCCCAGTCCTTCAGACGCGAGAGTCCGGCCTGGTGCACATAATGGGTCGAGATCACATCACTCGGGAAGGCTGCACGGTCGACAGCGAGAACCCGATACCCTTTCCGTGCCAACAACATTGCCGCTGGCGATCCTGCCACCCTGGCACCCACAACGATGACGTCGTACATCTACGATCCACTCCTCTACATCGGATTCACGAGTCGATATTCGGGCTTGCGGAATCCAGTGTTTCGTCCAGAGCAACAAACCTCCGCGCGAAGAAGGATTCGGCATCAGTCGATCGGTGTCCGCTATTACCCCCGCCGGAGTTCCGCAGATTGTTAACCCAGCGTTCCCGGTGATGACATTTCATAGATGCTTTCGATCTCGACGCGGAACTCCTCGCCGATCGCAGCGCGCTTGAGTTTGAGGGATGGAGTGAGCAATCCATTGTCTACGGTGAAGTCGCGGGGAAGAATTCGGAATTCACGAATTGACTCGGCGCGAGAGACGAGAGAGTTCGCATCGTCGACTGCGTTCTGCAGCTCGGACTCCAGGTACGCGTTGTCCAGCCCGGCCGCGGACGGGTCCAGAGTGATCAGCGCGGACACGAAGGGGCGACCCTCTCCCACGACTATTGCGTTGCCGACCAGGGGATGCAGACGAATTCGATCTTCGAGCGGCGTCGGCGAGACATTCTTTCCGCCCGATGTGACGAGTATCTCTTTCTTGCGTCCCGTGACGCGAAGGTATCCGTCGTCGAGTACTCCGATATCTCCGGTGTGCAGCCACCCTTCGGCGTCGACCGGTGAGCGATCCGCTGCGCTGCCCCAGTACCCGATCGTCACGTTCGCGCCACGGACCAATATCTCTCCGTCGGAAGCGATCGCAACCGTCGTTCCGGGAATGGGGCGCCCGACGGTACCGAGCCGATTGGTCGTCGGTTCGTTCACCGTGACCGCCGTCGCTGATTCTGTCATTCCATAGCAATTGAGAACATCGACGCCGAAACCGGCGTAGAAACCTGCGGTCGAATCGTCGAGGGAAGCCCCTCCGGAGATCACCGAAGTCAGTCGGTCGCCGAGCAGACCGAGTACCGGTCGCGGCGGCTCGGCGGTTGCGGCTTGCACACGCGCATGCAGGAGCGCGAGCCCGTCAGAAACCGCAGCCTGCTCCGCGCCCGGGGCGAGATGCGGGCGTGCCGCCTTCCGAATCTTCTCGAGGGCGTACGGGACCAGAGCCAGGAACGTCGGCCGGATAGCCGGCAGAGACGGAACCATGTCGGGAATCCCAGGTATCAACCATGTGTGAGTGCCACCGATCAGGGTTGCGAACATGATGGTCTGGCCGAACACATGCGCCAAGGGAAGTCCCAATGCCGTGACCGCCTGCTCCTCCGCATCACCGCCGAACATGGCGCCGGTTCGCAGAACAGTGTTCGCCGATGCGGCGTACATGTTGCGATGGCTGATCATGCAGCCTTTGGCAGCCCCCGTGGTCCCGCTGGTATAGACGATCATCGCGAGGTCCCGGCTGCGGACTGCGGCCATCCGAGTGGCTGGATCGTGGCGCCCCCCGCTCTGAGACCACTCTCCGACGGTGTCGAAGGACCACACGACGTCGGCGCCTGCGTCCATCAGCCTGCCCGCGTCCGCGTCGGACTCGGCTGCGAAGCGTGTGGCACCCGAGTCCGAGACGATGTGCTGGATCTGTTGCGCAGAGGAAGTGGGATACACCGGAACCACGACGGCGCCAACCGACAGCACCGCCAGATCGAGCACGACCCACTCGAGACTCGTTCGCCCGAGGATGGCTACCCGTTCCCCTGCGGACACTCCGCTATCGAGGAGCGCCGACGCGAGCGAGCGCACGCGCTCAGCGAGGTCATTGCAGGTCAACGAGCTCAGTGCGTTTGCAGCGCGTAGCGACGGCCTGTCGGGCGTCCGCTCCGCCTTTTCGAAAACAACTGACGCAAGGCTCGAATTCTCGTTCAAATCGACGCCGGGACCTTCGAATGACTGTGTATTCATGTAAATAGATTCAAGACGGTTCCGTCGATTACGGCAATGACGAACCTTCTTGCGTGCCAGTCGAAATTCCTATTCAAACAATCATCCGACAGCTTTTGTGTCGACCATCGGATTCATTTCGTTGCACGGTTCGAGACATTCGAGAAATGAGGCAACAGCCGGATTGATCTCTGCCGCACGCCACACGACGTAAAGATCGATCACAGGGACGGGGTCGAGCAGCTTCACGGGCACCGAGTTGGCTCCGACGGCTCCCATTCCTGCCGATGTGGCGCGAGGAAGCGAGGCGAACCCCACCAACGGTTTCACCGACACCATGTGCGCCGTCGCGCCAGGATCGTCAGCAGTCTGTGCAATCTTCAGCGCGATCTTGTTGTCCGCCGCCGCAGCGAGGATCGAGTCGTACATCGCCGGGCACTGCTCTCGCTCGAACAGCACGCAGGACTGGTTGGCCAGTTCCGCGAACGGCACACCCGGCCGTCCAGCCCACGGATGCCCTTTGCCGACCACTGCGACCAGCGGAACTCGATGCAGAAGGCGTCGGTGACGGAACTCGGAAGTATGCGGATGTCCGTAGACAAGTGCGATATCGAGCTCACCGGTGGACAGTGCGGATACCTGCGGGCCGGTACGCTTCTCCCACAGAGAGACGACGACATCCGGGTGCTCGTTGCTCATCTTCGCCAACGCGTACGGCAGTACATGTCTACTGGCAGGGAAGTTGTACCCGACACTGAGCGTTCCGGATCTGCCTGCCGCGGCCGATTTTGCAATCTGTGCAGCCTTCTCCAGTTGCTGCACTATCAAACGTGCCTGCGATTCGAACTCCTTACCCGCAGACGTCAGTTTGACTTCGTGCGAGCTGCGAGCAACCAACAACACACCGAGGGACTTTTCCAGTTTCTGAAGCTGGGCACTCAGGGACGGTTGAGTCAAATGAAGCCGAGCGGCCGCTCGGCCGAAGTGCAGTTCCTCTGCGATCGTTATGAATGCCGTAAGGTGCCTGAACTCCATGGTGATCTCCCCAATAGTTCCTGTGTGCCACAGTACCGCCGGGAGAAAACAGGGTGTGAACAGAACGAGACTGCCCTCTGCTGGTCCGGTGTCAGCTAAGTCGCCGAGAAGTTCGAAACCTGCTCACACCTCACTCAGCACGACCTTGCCGTCACCGTCGATGCTCCAGCCCGGGTTGTGGCAAATTTCCCAGACGAGACCGTTCGGGTCGGCGAAGTGACCGTGATACCCGCCGAACGCAGCACGCTGGGGTTCCTTGATCACCGTCGCCCCGGCCGTGATCGCGGCGTCGAACACGGCCCGCACCTCTTCCGGGCCATCGACGTTGCGTGAGAGAGTCAGCCCGCTCACCATCGCCGGGCCGCCATCGCGTCCGAGATCCTCGGTGAACTTCTGCGCATCGAACAATCCGAGGACCTGTCCGGGCGCCGATTGGAAGAAGATTATCTCGCCTGGCACGTCGAGGAGCGTCGTCCAGCCCAGCCCGTCTCGATAGAAGGCGCGGGCCGCGTCGAGGTCCGGGGTTGCCAGCGTCAGGAAATGAATGCGTTGGTCCACCCACCCATCATGACGGCGAAGGAGCCGGTCTGGCAGGCTTTCATAGTCGAAGACTTCGGAGAGTAGAGGTGGGTGCGTATGCCGCTCGTCGACAATGCCGTCTACGTCGACGGAAAACGTACCGATGACCCACAGGACCTCGAGCACACTTTCGAGGTGCTCCGCGATCGCCACGGCATGGCCTGGATCGGTCTCTACCGACCCTCGGTCGACGAACTCAACTCCGT
Organism: Rhodococcus sp. I2R; assembly: GCF_020889545.1. Taxonomy (NCBI): domain Bacteria; kingdom Bacillati; phylum Actinomycetota; class Actinomycetes; order Mycobacteriales; family Nocardiaceae; genus Rhodococcus; species Rhodococcus sp. I2R. The sequence goes on along the minus strand of NZ_JAHUTG010000016.1, from coordinate 77,948 downwards.
TGCTGCACAGTTCGCGCTGCACCGCCTCGATGTCGAGGATGCGATCGCGGCCCACCAGCGGCCGAAACTGGAACGTTACGGCGACCAGCTTTTCATCGTCCTCCGCCCCGCGCGATATGTCGACAAGACCGAGAAGGTGGAGTTCAGCGAACTGCACGTCTTCCTCGGACCGGACTTCGTCATCACTATCCGTCACACCGAAGAACCCGAGCTCAGCGGGGTACGAGACCGACTCGAGGCTGCGCCCGAGATTCTGGAACTCGGCACCCACTCCGTTCTGTACGCCATTCTCGACCAAGTGGTCAGGGAGTACGAGCCCGTCGTCGACGGGTTGCAGAACGACATCGACGAGATCGAAGATCAATTGTTCTCGCTCGACCCCGCTGTCTCACGCCGCATCCATACACTCGCGCGGGAAGTGATGGAGTTCCAGCGCTCCACCGGACCGCTCGTGCAGATGATCGAATCGTTGAGGCGCGGCGAGGACAAGCACGAAGTCGAACTTGCGCTGCAGCGCAACCTCCGCGACGTTCTCGACCACTGCATCCACATCGCGGAACGAGTCGAGGCGTTGCGCGCGAACCTGCAGAATGCGCTCTCGGTGAATGCGACATTGGTGGCGCAGCAGCAAAACGAGGAAATGCGCGCGTTGACGCAGGTCAGCATCGACCAGAACGAGCAGGTCAAGCGAATCTCGTCCTGGGGCGGCATCCTGTTCGCCCCGTCCCTGGTCGCCGGGATCTATGGGATGAACTTCCGGCACATGCCCGAGCTGCGATGGTACCTCGGCTACCCGATGGCACTGCTCGTGATGGCGATCTGTTCCAGTGTGCTCTACATCGTATTCAAGCATCAGAAGTGGCTCTGACCCGTCGGCTGTCAGGTGCCCTTGAGGTTGAGGATCTGCCGCAGCTCGTGGTCGATCGTCACGAGGTCCACGGCGTCGGCCATGACGACATCGATGCTCTTGTAGGCATCGGGGATCTCGTCGACGAACTCTTCGCCGTCGCGAAATTCGATGCCGACCATGCGGTTTCGCAGATCCTCCACCGTGTACCGCTTTCTTCGTGAAACCGGTGTGCACACCGATCATTCCGCAGCCGATGTCCACGCCCACGGCAGCCGGGATCACAGCACCGCGCGTCGGAATGACCGTACCGACAGCACTGCCCTTACCGCTGTGCGCGTCGGGCATCAATGCCACGTGGGGATGCACGAACGGCATGGACGCGGTCTGCCGCGCCTGCGCGAGTGCCTGGTCGTCGAGATGAGATGCCCAATTGAGCAGCCGCGGGCCCACCTTTGTCGGGGGCATGAGATTTCCCTTCAGCCCCCTCCACGAGGAGGCGCTATTGGAACAGTCGTTGCACGAACGGAATCGAATCCGCCTGCGATTGCAGTAGCGCGCCGCTGTGGTCCGTCGGATAGGTATGCAGCGTCACGTCTTGCCCGTTCAGCTTCATCTGGGCGACCAGCGACAATGCCGAGATCACAGGCACATCGGTGTCGTAGAGCCCCTGGCCGATGAACACCGGACGGTCGTATCCGTCGACAGGGATACCCATGTAGTCGTTCAGCAGCCCGTAGAGGTTGGGAATCTCGCTCAGCGGCTTGGCGAACAGGTCACCGGTGACGATGCCGTCGAACTCTTTCTCCGCCTCGGCCACACACAATGTCTCTGCTCTGTCTACGATCCGTTTGCCTTCTTCGGTGAGGTACGAGTCGACATCGATCTCGGGGTGGGCCGTCCGGAAGCCCGACACGATGTACAGCGCGTACGTCGTCAGGCCCTCGTTGATCGGGACCGGCAGATAGCCGGGACCGGCTGGGAGCAGCGCCAATTCGATGTTCGCCGGCACCCCTGTCCCGACGGCTCCGCGGTAGTCGAGCTCAGGCCCGCCGAATTCCGTCGCGTAGCGCGCGGTGGTGATGGCCGCTCCACCGCCCTGCGACTGCCCGACGACAACCCACTTGTTGGACAGCGAATCATCGATGGCGCGTGATGCTTTGACCGAGTCGACGACGTTGTGCGCGGTGGTCTTTCCGTCGAGGTAGGGCATCAGTCCCGGCGTGCCGAGCCCGACGTAGTCCGAGGCCGCAATGGCGTAGCCCTGGCCGAGCCACCCAGCGAGGTACTGACGATCCCGCTCGGGATACGTGGGTCCGATGAGCGAGGGCGCGCAGTGGTCGTCCAAACCGGAGGTCCCGTGGGCCCACCCGATCACCGGCCAACCGCCCTCGGGCGCTGTGCCTTCGGGAACGAAATAGGCCCCGGTGCTCAACGCAGGTCGACCGTCGGAACCGATGGTCCAGTACGTGATCCGCTTGGCCTCGGCGGTGCCGGGCAGCCACAGTTGGGGCGCGAGTTCCTCGACGGCGACGACCGTCCCCGGCGTGGTGTCCACCTCGTCGGCTGCAGCAACCGGCGCGCCCAGAACCGATGCACACAGCAGGAGCGCGAGAACGAGCGAGCGGTGACGAATCGACATGCTCGACACAGTAACGCAGCGTAAGGACAGGCGGGTATGGGTTTTTCAGACGCTGGCGCCGAAAATCACGCCCAACAGATATGTCGCGCCGGCAGCACCGTAACCGATCGCCAGCTGACGCAAGGCGCGTTTGATCGGCGGGCCGCCGCTGAGCAGCCCCACCACCGTGCCCGTTCCGATCAGGGCGATACCGACGAGCACCGCGGCGACGACGAGTGCAGCAAGACCCTCCATGCCTGCGAGATACGGCAGCACAGGAATGATGGCACCGGAGGCGAAGAAGCAGAAGCTCGCTGTCGCTGCGCCGATCCCGGTGCCGACCGAATCGTGCGCGCCGACCTCGGCGTCCATTGCGTCGTCGGAGGTGAGGTGCTCGAGCACCTCGGAGGCTCTCTCCTCGGCATCGCGTGCGGACATGCCGCGAGCCCGATACACCAGCGCCAGCTCGTTCGCGTCGACGTCGAGGTGTTGAAGGGCCTCCCGAGCCGAACCTGCCGGTGATGAGGCGTCGAGCAGCTCGCGTTGCGATCGCACCGATACGTATTCACCGGCCCCCATCGACAACGCCCCGGCGAGCAGACCGGCAAGACCGGTGATCAACACGACCTGGTTGGAGACGCCGCTGGCGCTGATGCCGAGCACCAGCGCCAGGTTGCTTACCAGGCCGTCGTTGGCGCCGAAGATCGCGGCGCGAAAGTTGCCGGAGAGCCTGATCCGGCCGCGGGTGGCGAGGCCGCGTACCACCTCGGCATGGATTTGCTCGTCGGCGATCATCGCCTCGGTGGCGCCTGCATCCACCGAATACGGTGAGCGGGATTCTGCGCGCTGCGCGAGTGCCAAGACGAACACCGAACCGAATCGCCGGGCGAGCACACCGAGCATTCGAGTCCGCAGACTCCCCTTGAGCGGCATGCCCACCCGATCGCCGAGCAGCCGTCGCCAATGTTCTTCGTGGCGGCCCTCCGCGTCGGCGAGGGCCAGCAGGATGTCTCGCTCTTCGCCCCTGCGACGACCGGCCAGATCGCGATAGACCGCGGCCTCGGCTCGTTCGTCGGCGAGGTAGCGCCGCCAGCGTTTGACGTCCGAGGCCGACGGGGCCGTTTCGCTCATCGACTCAACCTACCGCCGCGCCTCCCCTATGTGCGTGGAAGTACATAGCGGGCGGGCTGTTTCAAAATGACAATCGGGCCGAAAGATCGCGATTGTTGGCCGATCGGCGGAGAGTGATTTGAACCCTCAGACCGTCTCCGTCGATCTGAGACCGTTAGTTAGCGGTCCTCAGAACCGGATCGCTGCAAAACGGAACAGCCCGCGGGCTATGTACTTCCACGCACATGCGGCGGAGCCGCTCAGCTGGGGTCGTACGCGCCCGTCTGCACGGCCTTGACCAGTCGGCGCGGCACGCGGAACTCCTGCCCGCCGACTCTGACGGTCACCAGATCCGGTGCAACGGCTTTCCACTGCGCCCGACGGCTACGGGTATTGGAACGCGACATCTTCCGCTTCGGAACAGCCATGACTCTACGATTCCTTCCGGGCGCGGCGCCCGTAGCGCTTCTCGAACTTTTCCACGCGTCCCTGCGTATCCATGATGCGGCTGGCGCCGGTCCAGAACGGATGCGATTCGCTGGTGACGTCGACGATCACGAGCGGGTAGGTATTGCCGTCCTCCCATTCGATCTCGCGGGTCGCGGTGATGGTGGAACGGGTGAGGAACTTGGTTCCGGTGCCCGCATCCTGGAAGACCACCGGGTGGTAGTCGGGATGGATTCCTGCCTTCATTCTGTTGCCTCTCTTTTCACGTCGGAGTACGGAGATTCCGTTGTCTCGCAGGGATCTTCGTGCCATTGACCGAACGGGTCGGTCCAGTTCGCCCAGGCATCGCGGTCGCGCATTTCGTCGTCGGATACCAGCGCCCACTGCAGCGTGCGGTCGATCTCGGACGGGTCGGCGGCGTGGACGAGGATGACGAGGGAGGTGTCGCGGTCGCCGAACTCGTCGTCCCAACGCAGGGCCGCCATCGCGCGGCGCGCGGTGTCGACGCCGTCCTGTTCCTCGGGTGCCATTGCGGCCAGCCACTTTCCGGCGCTCGCCACCCGCAGTCCGCCACCGGCCGATTCGATCCACAGCGCTTCGTCGGGCTGCGTCGCCACCCATACGCGTCCACGGGTGGTCACGACGCCGTCGAGTAGTACATCGATGGCCTCGTGCAGTCGCTCTGGATGGAACGGCCGGACGGCGGTGAATTCGACGATGCTCACGCCACAGTCCGAGGTCAGCGGTGGCTGGCCGCGTAGCAGCGGGGAGTGCGCGTCGGTGATCTCCCCGCGTCGGGCGTCGAACGGGATCGCGGCGATCAGCGCCTCCGCATCGACCCGGTCGGTCGGCGACGCCCAAGCTGTCGGGGCCCCGGGCGCGAGCCGGGCGAGTACGGCAGCGAGTTTGGCCCGCTCCCAGCTTTCGACGTCCGGACCTGCCGTCACGACGAGGGCGTCGGCGTAGTCGACCTGCCCCACCACCAACTGGGCGACGGTTCGATCGTCGTCACCACTGGCCACGATCCCTCGGTCGGCGAGCGCGTCGTCACCGGTCGCATCTGCGAGCCAGGTCGCCGCGTCGAGGCAGTCGACGACGGCCTCGATGCGGACGTCGCGCGAGGCGGAACCGTCGACCTGGCCGACGACTCCGGCGACGACCACGTTCTCGATCGCCCAGCACAGCGCCTCCGGTTCGAGCGCCGGATCCATCGCGATCACGATCCGCTGGACCGAACTGCGGGCCGCGAGCTTGCGCAGGAGGGGAAGCAGGTCCTCGCGCAGTGTGCACGAGACACAGCCGTGCGCGAGTTCGAGGATCGTTTCCCGCGGGGCCTCCTCTGCCATGTGGAGGGTTCTGCGGACTACACCCTCGTACACCTGGCCGAGATCGTGCCGCAGGGACACCGTGCCCGGGGTTCGAAGCGAGTCGACCACCGCATCCATGGCGCCCGACCAGCCGGACACGAGTACGAGCGGCGTGCGGCCGTCCACGGGGAGATTCACGAGCACCCTTCTTTCGACAACGATTGTCATTCCTTCCGAAAGCACGCTACATTCGAAACAGCGCTTTGTCGAAAACGATTGTCATGTCAGCAAGAGAGGAGCCCGCATGTCCGCGCACTGCCAGGTGACGGGGAGAAAGCCGGGATTCGGTAAGTCCGTCTCGCACTCCCACGTCAGGACCAGCCGACGCTGGGATCCGAACATCCAGAAGAAGACGTACTTCGTGCCCAGCCTCGGACGCCGCGTCACGTTGACGCTGTCCGCAAAAGGAATCAAGACCATCGACCGCGACGGCATCGACGCCATCGTCGCCAAGCTGGTCGCCAGAGGGGAGAAGCTCTGATGGGCAAGAGCACCGACGTTCGCCCGATCATCAAACTCAAGTCGACCGCCGGCACCGGGTACACGTACGTGACCAGGAAGAACCGTCGCAACGACCCAGACCGTCTGGTTATGAAGAAGTACGACCCCGTCGTGCGCAAGCACGTAGATTTCCGAGAAGAGCGGTAAATGGCCAAGAAGTCGAAGATCGCGAAGAACGAGCAGCGCAAACTCGTCGTCGCACGCTGGGCCGAGCGCCGGAGCGAGCTGAAAGAGACCATCCGCAAGCCCTCGACGCCCGATTCCGAGCGCGCGGCGGCGCAGGCGGCACTGCAGCGTCTACCGCGCGACGCCAGTCCGGTACGATTGCGCAATCGAGACGCCGCGGATGGACGTCCGCGTGGCCACCTCCGGAAATTCGGACTCTCTCGCGTGAAAATGCGCGAGATGGCTCACCGGGGCGAGCTCCCAGGCGTCCACAAGTCGAGCTGGTAAGGAACAGGAACGAAGATGGCAGTAAAGAGAGCACCGTCGAAGAAGGTTCGCGCCGAGGCCGGTCGTCGGCCGAAGAAGAACCCGTTGAACGCCGCCAAGGTCACCACGGTGGACTACAAGGACATCAACCTTCTTCGTCAGTTCATTTCCGACCGCGGCAAGATCCGCAGCCGCCGCGTCACCGGACTCACCCCGCAGCAGCAGCGCCAGGTCGCCGTTGCCGTGAAGAACGCTCGGGAAATGGCACTCTTGCCGTTCACCAGCCGCTAGAACTCTCCAACCAAGAAGGCCACGCATATCGAATGCGTGGCCTTTTTGGGTGCGGACTAGAGTAAGTCGGTCGCTGTCGTCCACCCGAAGAATCGAGAACCTGAGGCTTCATGACCGGTGTTCTCGAAGGCTTCACGGTCATCTTCGTCGTCATCGCCCTCGGTTACCTGCTCGCCCGCTTCGAGGTCCTCGGCGAGCACGGCCAGTTCGTCCTGAGCCGCCTCGTCTTCTTCGTCGCGACGCCTGCCCTGCTGTTCGTCACCCTCGGCACCTCCGACCTCTCGGTCATCCTGTCCCCGATACTCGTCATCGCAGGCACGACAGCACTGATGGTCGGCGCGATCCACTTCCTCATCGCCAAGCTCCTGCTCGATCGAGCTGTGCCCGAGGCGACCATCGGCGGACTCGCCGCGTCCTACGTCAACGCCGCCAACCTCGGCATCCCCATCGCCGTCTACGTTCTCGGCGACGCCACCTTCGTCGCACCCCTGCTGCTGTTCCAGATCATGATTTACTCGCCTATCGCCCTGACCATTCTGGACCTGTCGACCCAGGGCAAGAAAGCATCGATCCGCAATATCGTCGTCACCCCGTTCACCAACCCGATCGTGCTCGCCGGGGCAGCGGGGCTGGCACTGTCCATCAGCGGACTCACCCTGCCCGACGCACTGATGCAGCCCTTCGAACTCGTCGGAGGCGCTGCCGTCCCCGGCGCGTTGCTCGCGTTCGGACTCTCGCTGTACGGCACGCGGGTGCTGCAGAGAGGTGTCAGCCCACGCCGCGACGTCGCACTCGCCTCGACCCTCAAGATGGTGCTGCAACCGCTGCTCGGATTCTCCATGGCTCTCGCAATGGGTCTGGAAGGGCAGCAGTTGTTCGCCATCACCGTGATCTCCGCGCTCCCGACGGCGCAGAACGTGTTCGTCTTCGCCAGCCGCTACAACCGAGGAGTCGTACTCGCCCGTGACACCGCATTCGTCACCACCCTCGTCTCGGTCCCGGTGATCGCAGCGGTGTCACTGTTGCTCGCCTGAAACCGGTCGGTGTGTTAAGACTTCATTGCGCAGCTCCGTTGATTCGATGGGAAAGCGGCAGCTGCTCGAGCTCCTGACGACCGAAGCAATGGCATCATGCGCGTGACGCGCCGGTAACACTGCAGTGTTGCAATTGCAATTGGCAACGCCGCCCAACCGAGAACACGCCGCGCCAATGCAGCTCGAGGAGCTCGACATGCATCAACCGACAGCGACCGCTACAACACGTCATCCCAGATCTGTGGGCGGCTCAGCGGGCAGTCGCCAGAAGTCGACACGAATTGTGCACCAGCTGCTCCGCTCATCCATCAAGAGCGGAGTACTTCAGACCGGTGACATGCTCAGCGAGGAGCATTTGATCACCAACCTCGACTCGACACGGTCGTCGATTCGCACGGCGCTGCAGATGCTCGCGGACGAGGGATTGGTCAGCAGGCAGCGAAAAATGGGCACCGTCGTGCGAAGTCGGCCTGTTCAACTTCGCATGCACGACGTCATCGCTACCGGTTCGTCCACCCCGATCGAGTACGAACGCATCAACGAGCACACGATCCCCACCACAGGGCTGATCCGGGAGCGGCTCGAGACCGAGCTAGAGCGCGTCAGGATGCTCGAATTCATCATGCGCGTCGACGGCACGCCGATAGGTACGCTGACAGCGTTTCAAATCGATCCGAATGCTCTTGCACCAGTACACCTGGAAGCAGCGGCGTCCATCTCGGAAGTGTTCGAAGCCGAGTACGACGCGCCGTTCGGCAAGATGGACTGCTGGATCGACGCCGTACCCGCAGACGAGCGGACCGCGCGCATGTTGAACGTCCCCACCAACGCCATACTGCTCGTGCGAGACCAAGTACTCATGGATGCACACGGTTACGTACACGAGTTCGGCTACGCCCACTACCGAGCCGACATGGTCTCGTTCTATTCATCCCCGTGAAACGGCCAGTGCGTGGAAAACCCGACTCAGCTGGGTTTTCCACGCACTGCCCCCTATGACGCCGTCCGGACGTGCTACTCGAAAGAGAAGTTCGAGTAGTCGATCCAGTTGTCCGATCTCTGCGCGAATCCGGACAAGTTGCTCGCCAATGCAACACTGGGTTGAACCTGCGCGATGAAGACGATCGGAGACTGTTCCAGGTAGATCGTCTCCGCGACGTTCCACGCCTGGCCCGCTTCGTCGGACAAGGCGTCCGGCAACGCATTTCCAGCCGCCAATGCGTCGTAGAACGGCTCGAACTCCCAGTCGGCGAAGTTGTTGCTGGAATCCTGCGCTGTGTAGACCAGTAGCTCGTACGGAGGCGTCAGCGTGATCGCATAGTCTCGCAGGAGGAATGCCTGAGAGGTGTGATTGCTGCGCTGGTCCGCGAACTGCGAAGCGGGCATCTGCTCGATCTGCACATCGAATCCGCCCTCACGAGCAGCGGTTTGAATCTGAAGCGCTGCTTCCCGAGTATCCGGATCGGCCGCGCTGACAGCCAACGCGAACGAAACTCCGTCCGGAAATCCCGCTTCCGCCAGCAACTCTCGTGAGCGAGCCGGATCGTACGTGTAGTCAGGTTGCCCCTCGTTGGTGTAACCAGGCGCATCCTGCAACAGGAATCCCGATCCCTGACGAATTGCGAGCCCACGATAGACGCTTTCGATGATCTGTTCGTACGGTGTCGCGTACGACATCGCCTGCCGGACGAGTGGGTTGTCGAACGGTGCCTTGTTGGTCACCAGGGGCATCATCAAGAACGTGTTGGGGTTGTCCACCTCGGGGATGAAGACGTTCGGATCATCCTGGAGTGCAGCGGAATCCGCCGGGGTGATGGATTCCGCCAGCTGGGCATCGCCATTGCGTACCGCATTGGCCCTCGTCCCCGGGTCGGCAACGATCTGAACGTTGACGGTCTCGATCGGCGCCTTCCCCAGAATCCAGTCCTCACGCGCCTGCATCACCACCTGCACACCGGGCGTATACGAGGTGACCTCGTACGGCCCGAATCCATAGTTGGGATTCTCGGTGGTCCACGTAACGGCGTAGGGATCCTCCGGGGTGACGTGTTCCTGGAGCAACGTGCTGTCGAAGATCTGTCCGCACAGATCCGACATCAGCGCAAGAAACGTTGCACCCAGACCGGCTTGCGGGATGGTGAAAGACACCGTCCGATCGTCTATCTTCTTTATCTGCTCGACAGGGTCGGTGATCGAAGGCGCCATGACTCCGGGAACCACGGACGTCGCGGTGTTGAACTTGCGCTCGAACGACCAAATCACATCGTCGGCGCTCAGGGTGTTGCCGGCCGCGCTGACTGCTTCTTTCAGCGTGAAGGTATAGGTCAGACCGTCCTCGCTGACCTCGTAGCCCTCGGCGAGGTAGGGCTCGTACGTGTACAGATCCTGCTGCTGCGCCCCTTCCTGTGCGCTGTCGACGTACGGTTTGCGGACGAGAGTCGCATGCAGGTTGTTGGCCTGCTCGTACCCTCCGAACCCGTTGTCGAGAGACCAGGTGATTCCGGTGTCGGGGGAAACGATGCTCAGGGTTTCTCCGGTGTCGCCTCCGTCGGCGGTGTTGTTGGACGCCGACGAACAACCGGTCACAGCCAGCGAAGCGGCAAGAGCCACACCGGCGAGCCGTAGCCGCGACCTCTTCCAGATCGGACTTCGAGGTGAATTGGGCATCATGAAGGGACTCTCCTAGGCTGAGATGGGGTATCGAATGCCGAAATTGATCCAATACAGTTGCGTCGGTTCAGCTTTCACGGTCGAACAACTGCCGACCGACAGCGCTGACAGCGAACACGGTCACCGCAATGGCGACCGCGGGGAACAGCGCGGACCACCAGCGTCCGGCTGCCGCCGAGGACGCACCTGTCGAGATCATCGTTCCCCACTCCGGTGTGGGTGGTTGAAGACCGACTCCGAGGAACCCGAGGCCAGCGGTCAGAACGATTGCCGAACCGAACACCAACGATGCGTTCTCGAGAGCAGGCCAACTGGAATTGGGCAGTACGTGGCGGGTGATCAGCGCCCATTCTCGCTCACCGGAGATCCTGGCCGCATCGAGAAATGCCTCTCCCCGTACTCGAAGCACCTCGGTACGGACCAATCTGGCCTGATTCGGCAACAACACAACGGTCAGGGCAACTGTGATCGACAGGACCGACGATCCGAAAAACGCAATCAACACCAGTCCGATGACAATTGCAGGTACGGCCTGGACGAGATCCAAAGCACGCGAGGACGCCCGAGCGACGAGCCCGACGGGTCCTCGCCTCGATTCGTTCATCCCGATCGTCAATCCGAGGACGATTCCCATACCGGTGGCCGCCACCGTCGTGAGCAATCCGATCATCAGGTTGTTCCTGGCAGCGGCGACTGTCCGCGAGAACACGTCGAGACCAGCGGAGTCGGTGCCGAACCAGTGCGCTCCGCTGGGCGCAATGTCTGGCAGCGCGACGACATCCCTGGTGCTGTAGGGCACGAAGAACGGTCCGAGGAGCGCGATTACCAGAATCAACGCCGCGGGCAACAGACCGAGCAACATCGATCTCGACAAGGTGCGGCGCTGCACCGGTGGCGTTGCATCGGGACCGAGCTCGACTGTCTTGGGGTGCCCACTCTGCTCGGATGACGCCGGATCCAGGGAGAGCGTCATGTCAGCTACCTTCCGCTTGCACGCCGGGACGCCGTCTCGGATCGAGCAGCATGTTCACGATGTCGACGAAGAAGAACACCACCAGTGAAACAGCGGCGACGATGATCAGAAATCCCTGCAGTGCCACGAAATCCGATCGAGTCACCGCCTGTACTGCGTACTCACCCATACCCGGCATCGCAAACAACTGCTCCACGATCACCGCTCCGCCGAGCATGAATCCGAAGATCGTGCCGAACATTGCCACCGTCGACGGGAGCGCCCGTCTGGCGATGCTGAGCAGCACCATTGTGTTCGAAGCACCGGACGCTATTCGAAACTTCGTCGCTTGCGCGTCCTTCGACTGTTCGAGAGATCTGATGAACAGCTTCAACAACATCGGCGCGTACGCGATCACGAGAACCGCGACCGGTAGCCACAGATGAGCGACCATCGACTGCATCAGGATCAGGTCGCTGGAAAGCAGCGCGTCCACGAACGGTAGGCCAGTCACTCTCGGAGGTGCATTCAGAAGCGAGTCGTAGCGTCCGATCGGCGCCGGTGACCACTGCAGTACCGAGTAGAAGAGGAAGATTCCGGCTACCCCGAGACAGAAATCAGGGACTGCGCCCGCGGCTCTGGCGTACGCCGCCACAACCCGCGAGAACGGGTTGCGAGGTTTGGTGACCACAAAGTATCCCAATGCCAGCGTCAGCACCGATGACACAACCATCGCCATCAACGCCAGCTCCAGCGTCTCGGGTAAGCGCCGCGTCATCTCGTCGAGCACCCCGGCTCCGTTGATGATCGAGTTGCCGAAGTCGAGCGTGAGAATGTTGCCCAGGAACGTGGTCAGCTGGGAGAACACGCTCCCTGTCAGACCCAGTGATTCGCGCGCAGCATCGTACTGTTCCGGCGTCATGGTCTGGCCGCCGGAAATTGTGCGTACCGGGTCCCCGGGGATCATGCGGACCACGAAGAAGACCGCTATCGCGAACAAGAAGACGTGCACTGGCAGGAACGCCAGCCTGCGCATCCACCAGCCGTTGTTGCGCACCAATGTCCTCACGCCGCCGCCCCCGACGTCGTCCGATAAGCGCCGACCAGGCGTCGCGTGTAGGGATGCTCACTGGCGAATATGACCTGCTGCACCGAACCCTGTTCGACTATTCGGCCCTGGTACATGACGATCAGCTCATCGCAGATGAACGCCGTCGCCGGCAATCCGTGCGATACGAACACCAAACCGGCATCGCTCTTCTCGCAGTGCTCCTTGAGGAGGTTGAGCACTGCGCCCTGCACCGATACGTCCAATGCAGAAACCGCTTCGTCGCAGACGATGAGCTTGGGGCCGACCACCAGCGCACGTGCTATCGAAAAGCGTTGCCGCTGACCGCCGGATACCTGATGGGGCTTCCGATCTGCCAGCATCGGATCGATGCTGAGCGAGGCCAGCATCTCGTTCACCTTCTCATCGGCGTCTCTTGTGGACATCTCCAGCAGCTCGAGCAGTGGCCGACGAATGCCATCTCGCAAGGTTCGACGTGGATCGAAGGACGAGGACGTATCCTGGGCGACGAGTTGCACATTGCGGCGAAACTCCCGCAGATCGCCCCTCTTCAACGACGCCATCTCACGTCCCCGGTACGTCACCGATCCAGAGCTGGCGGACTCGAGTCCCATCAGCATCCGCACCAGTGTCGACTTGCCGGATCCGGATTCACCGACGATGCCGAGCCGGCTCGTCGAATCGACCAGTAACGACACATCCTCCACTGCAACGTGTTCGGCACCAGACCTGCCGGCGAATACTTTTCGTACATCGGTGAACTGAATGGTTGCTTCGTCGTTCATGTTCTCACTCCCACATAGGTGTTCATGGTGGGGAGACGTTCGAGCAGAGCCGAATCGAGCGTCGGGATGCACGCCAGTAGACCCTGGGTGTAGGGATCTTGCGCAGCCTCGGCAATCGTCGCCGAGGGCAGTTCCTCGACCACCCGTCCGGACTTCATCACCACGGTTCGGTGCGTGAACTCACTGCACAGTGCGATGTCGTGGCTCACCACCAGCATCGCGGTATCGAATTCCTCTGCCAGCGAGACCATCAGCTGCATCAGCTCCCGTGAGAGTGTCGCATCGAGCGCACTGGTCGGTTCGTCGGCGATCAACAGCGCCGGCTTCGCGCACAGTGCCAACGCGATCATCACGCGCTGACGCATGCCACCGGACAGTTCGTACGGCCGCGACCGCAACACGCGATCTGTGTCGTGCAGACCGACCTTGTTCAACCACACTGCAGCCTCGGCGTCGGCGGCCCTTCTCGACAACTTCGCATTGTTGCGTATTACCGAGCGCATTTGACTGCCGATCTTCCACACCGGGTCCAATGAGGTCATTGCATCCTGGAAGACCACAGCGATCCCTGGAATTCGAACAGGGAGAACCGACTTCGGTCTGGAATTCAAATCGGTTGTGCCGAATGTCATTCTCTCGACACTCACCTGCGCTGCTGGATCGAGAAAACCGGCAATTGCCATAGCGGAGTTCGTTTTTCCCGAACCGGATTCGCCGACGATGGCAACCCTCTCACCGGGGTCCATGGTCAGCGAGAAACTCTCGACGGCAGTGAACAGGCCAGTGGGCGTCGGGTACACAACGGTGAGGTCGGCCACTTCGAGCAGGGCAGATGCTCCGTGCGCCTCGTCACCGGACTCGACCGCCACGCGTTCCCTTGTGAGTATGGACATCCGAACTCGATTCCTTCGATGCGAAATTGGCGTACACAAAACCTAACGAAGCAGTGTTTCTATAACCGGAATGCATGTAACCGGCCGATTACGCCGGATTCGTCCGGTTCAGAAGTCCATCAAATTCTCACGGAACGTTTTGTGAGCGTATCCGTCCCGAATGAGCCCACGCCTACGCAACTCGGGGGCCAACCCGTCGCACACCTCGGCAATGGAACGGCGTGTGACGTCGGGGTACATCAGGAACCCGTCGCCGCCGGCCTCCTCCATCGCGTCCTGCATCTGCGAGGCCACACTGTCGGCGGTGCCGATGAAGTCCATGCCGTAATTGCTCGGTCCCGTGGCGAGATCACGCAGCGTGATCTCCGCGGATCCTTCCAGCCATGCCTTGGCTGTAGTGGTCTCCCCATTGCCTAGTTCCTGCGGCACAGGTCCGTCCAGGTCGAATTTCGAGTAGTCGACCACTCCGCCCGAGACGTACGAGAGGTACCACAACCGCTTCTCGATGTTTCGCGGATCCGATTTCGACTGGTCGAACCGATCGAAGCGCGCTTGCGCCTCCGCCTGGGTATCGGCCAGGTAGGGCACCGTCATGAACAGGATCTTCAAGTCCTGAGGCTTCCGGCCGTGGGCCAGGAGACGTTGATCCATATCCTTGCGGAGCGCCTTCATCTGATCCGGGGACTTCGCCAGCGCCAACATGGTGTCGGCATGCTTGGCTGCGAGTTCACGGCCCGGTGTCGAGTTTCCGGCCTGTGCCACCACCGGTCTGCGCTGGGGACCGGGAATGGTGTTCAGCGGGCCTCGGCAACGAAAGTACTTTCCCTCGAAGTCGACTGTGTGCACCTTGGTGTGGTCGGCATACCGAGGAGTCTGTTGATCGTGTACCAGCGCGTCCGGTTCCCAGGACTCCCACAGAAGGCTGACCAGTTCCATCCATTCCTCGGCCATCGCGTAACGCTCAGCGTGATCGAAATGCTTGTCGTACCCGAAATTCTGGGCGACCCGATGCGTCACCGATGTCACGACGTTGACGCCGACACGGCCGCGTGTCAGATGGTCGAGCGTGGCCATCGATCGCGCCGCCAGGAAAGGCGGGTACTGAATGGTCGACATCGTCGCCACCACACCGATGTGCTCGGAGGCCGATGTCAGCAGTGGCACGAGTGGAACCGGATCGTTCTTCGGTGCCATGAGTCCGTACTTCAGTGTCGTCTCCATCGATCCGCCGTAGGTGTCCTCGACCATGGACGTGTCCTCGATGAACAGCAGGTCGAACCCAGCACGCTCGAGCGAGGTGGTCAGATCGACATACAAGCCCGGTTGAGTCCAGTCCGTCATGGACCGCCCAGCCCAATCGCCATACCACGGCTGCATACCGAAACCGTTTCCCAGAAACCATCCGAGTCTGAACACTGTTGTCTCCTTTGTAGATTCGGTCAGAACGAGCGAAGGTTGTCGCGAAAATGCGGGTGTGAATATCCGTTGCGCAACAGTCCTCTTCGACGTAGCGCTGGGCAGAGTCCCTCGGTGATCTCACGGATGTACTCGCGCGAGGTGGGCTGAGACAGGAACATGAAACCGTCACCGCCGACATAGTCCATCGCCTCGTCCATCTGCTCGGCGATGCTGTCGGGCGTACCGACGAGCTCCATGCTGTGCACCCGCATAGCCGAGGCCGCATCCTTGATGGACCGTCCGCCGAAAGCTTCCTTCCAGCCCTCGAACGTGCCTTGATGACCATTGGTGCTCACGTCGTCGGGGATCGGCAGATCCGGATCGAGAACCGAGAAGTCGATTTCCATGATGGCTGCGAAGTGGACCATCTGCGCCTCGAAGTTCCGCTGCTTGTCGGCCAGGAACGCAGCCTTCTTCGCCTCTGCCTCCGCCATGGTCTTTCCGATGACTGGTTGCACCACGAAGAACACTTTGACGTCATCCGGATTTCGACCGAACGACTCCGCTCGCGCGCGAATGTCGTCGCGGTAAGCCTTCATCCCATCGAGACCATTGGGAATGCAGAGCAGCATATCGGCATTCTTGGCCGCGAATGCCCGCCCTCTGGGGGACGCTCCTGCCTGACAGATAACCGGCTTGTGTTGCGGACTACGCGGCGTATTGAGCGGACCACGAACCGAAAAGTACTCGCCCTTATGGTGAATCGGTGCGACCTTGGTGTGATCTGCGTAGTAACCCGACACCGGGTCGGCGAGTATCGCTTTCTCTTCCCAGGAATTCCATAGTGCCGTGACAACCTCGACGAACTCTTCGGCGATGTCGTATCGCTTGTCGTGCAACGGAAGTTTGTCCATACCGAAGTTCTGAGCAGCACGGTCCTCACTGGAGGTGACGATGTTCCACCCCACCCGGCCGCGAGTTACGTGGTCGAGAGTCGAGAAAGCCCGCGCCAAGAGATAAGGCGGGTAGAACGTCGTCGAGGCAGTGGCGACGATGCCGATGTGCTCGGTCGCGTATGCCAACATCGACACCACCGGAACAGGGTCGAGCTTCGGCGCGTAGATCGCGTGCTTGAGTTCGAGTTCCGCTGTGCCCGCGTAAATATCGGACACCATGAGCGAATCCTCCAACATCATGAAATCGAATCCGGCGCGCTCCATGTCCTGCACCATGTCGACGTAGTACCGAGCATCGGTCCACGTCAGTGCGTCCTCGGACCAACCGGTACGCCACTCGGGCGTGGTGAGATTTCCGAACCAACCGAGCCTGAACGGTTGTGCACCCATGAACGAGCCTCCAAACATGTCGAGCGCCGACCAACCGGCCGTGCCTGTGTACGAATGCAATGAAATCGGTACCGCGTGTCACATCCGAGACACCGGCGTACCGGGTTGATTAAGCGGGTTCGCAGCTGAAGCAAGCCTTGCTTGAACTGCAGAAACGCGCTGCCCGATCCGCATGTCCGCCGCGGCGAGCATCGCCAGGACTCCGCACGAGAGGCCGTAGAAGCCCACAATCGCGATCGTGCCGTTTCGAATGCCCCAGAACGAGGCGGTCGCGCCGGCTCCCAACGCGAAAACTCCTGCAACGGAGTAACACACACAGGAGTATGCTGATGCGGTCCGCCCCTGTGCCACCGCACCGAGGCCGCGTGAGAGCACACGCAAGCCGGTCGCGAACGATGGCGCCTGGCCCAGTCCGGACAGCAGGCATCCAGCAAGAACAACCCACAGGTTGCCGTAGGCAATCCCTGCGGCAACGACAATCGCCCCGGCCGTCAGAATCGACAGTCCAATCCACAACGGAACCACGACACCTCGACTGTTCAAGGTCAACTGAGTCACTGCCGCGGCAACCAAACAGACGATGCCGGACAGTGCTGCCACCGACAACGACTCGACGCGAGCAGCCTCGACGAGCGCCACCGGAAGGGTTCCTACCGCGAGTGCTCCTGCAATCCAACCGCTGGCTCCGCCCGCATACGCGGTCACAGTGGTCGACCAACGTCGACGCGGACCGGAGTCCACGTCCGTTTGCGGAACCCGCAGCGCAAGCCGAAGCGCCGCACGCCGTCGCACGAGTGCCACCATCAACGCCGCTGATGCAGCAAGGCACAGGCCAAGGTGCACGTAGTAGATCGTCCGCCCCGGCATCGGTGCCCATGCGACGACGCAAACCGAGAGAATCAATCCGAGGCACCCACCCAGAATCGACACCGAGGCGATCATGGCGCGGCCCCGCTCACCACCTCCTACCAGCATCAACGCAGCGGCCGGCCCGGTCGCGAGAGCGACGGCCGCACCGGTGACGACCCGACCGACGTACAACAGAGTCGGGTCGTCGTCGATCGCGAGGAACATCAGATCTGCACTGGCACCGAGCCCGACCGCGAACGGAAGCAACATTCGGGCGAAGCGTGTCAGTCGAGTTCTGGCCAGCAACGCCAGGACTGCGACGAGACCGACGAAGTATGCGCTGAAGGCGAAGGCCACGTTCAGCGGTGACATTCCGAGTTCGGCCCGATAGCCGGGAAGCAACGGAGTCGGTGCGTTGGACCCGAGTATGACCACGAAGAACGCAAAGGCCGAGGCCGGCATGAGCAACCGTGAGGCGAAATCTACGCGTCGATCCTTAGAAGGAGCGCAGGTTGTCACGAAAGGTCCTGTGTCCGAATCCTGTTCGAATCAGGCCGCGGCGACGAAGCTCCGGACAAAGACCTTCGGTGATATCCGAGATGTAAGACCTGCTAGGGGGCTGAGAGAGAAACATGAAGCCGTCGCCACCGACGTACTCCATGGCCTCGTCCATCTTGTCCGCAATCGTCGTAGGACTGCCGATCAGTTCCAGACTCGCGATACGCATCGCGGAGGCTGCGTCTCGAATCGATCGATCACCGAACACCTTTTTCCAGATCGCGAACTGCCCCTGATGCCCGTTCGTGGTGACGTCCTCGGGAATCGGTAGATCGGGGTCCAGTACCGAGAAGTCTATTTCCATGGTTGCCGCGAAATTGCACATCTGAAACTCGAAGTTGTGCTGTCCATCCGCCAGGAACTCTTCGTACTTGGCCTGCGCCTCGGCATCGGTCCGCCCAACTATCGGTGCCACCACGAAGAACACCTTCACCTCGTCCGGATCACGGCCAGCCTCTGCAGCGCGCTCACGAATATCGTCTCGGTAGTTCTTCATCTCCTCGAGCCCGTTCGGAATCGTCAGCAGCATGTCGGCATTGCGTGCGGCGAAATCTCGTCCCTTCGGGGAGGACCCCGCCTGACAGATGACCGGCTTACCTTGGGGGCCGCGCGGAGTGTTGAGCGGTCCACGAACATCGAAGAACTCGCCACGGTGATGAATGGGATTCACCTGCGTATGGTCGGCGTAATAGCCGCTCTCCGGGTCCGCCACTATTGCTTTTTCGGTCCACGACTCCCAAAGCTTGGTTGTCACCTCGAGAAACTCTGCGGCAACGTCGTACCGGCGATCGTGCTCCGGAATCTCGTCCATCCCGAAATTCTGAGCGGCACGATCCTCACTAGAGGTGACCACGTTCCAGCCCACGCGACCGCGCGTCACATGGTCGAGGGTCGCGAAGGCGCGGGCCAGCAAGTACGGCGGATAGAACGTCGTCGACGCGGTCGCGACTATTCCGATGTGCTCGGTAGCGTAGGCAAGCATGGAGACCACCGGCACCGGATCCAGCTTGGGCGCGTACACGGCATGTTTGAGCTCGAGTTCGGCGGTTCCCGCATAGATGTCGGGCACCATCAGGGAATCTTCGAGCATCATGAAGTCGAACCCGGCGCGCTCCATCGCGCGGACCATATCGACGTAGAACCGTGCGTCCGTCCACGTCGTGGCGTCCTCGGACCACCCGCTGCGCCAGTTCGGTGCAGTCAGGTTTCCGAACCATCCCAACCTGAAGGGTGCCGCGGTCATCGCGTTCCGCCGGAACTGAGGGACCAACCGAGATGAATCATCGCGCTCCTGTCGATTCTCGAGGACGGCCTCGATCGGCCGCAGACCACAGTTCAGTCGCAACTCGAGTCCAAACGATGTCCGACGGTTGACGCATCCATTGCGCACCTTCTTCTCGCTACGACGAGGCCCCGACGATGCCTCGAGCTGCACTGTCTCGACCGCGAGTCGCCGGCGCGACCTTCTCAACGCCGACCCAAAGGTTCTCCTCAGCTCTTGGCGCTACTTTGGAGCAATGAGGTTTCTCGCTGCAGGACTGATGCTCTGCGTCCTGCTCATCGGCTGCACCAGCGGGACGGCCGAGGATGGCGGCGAGAGCACCGATACCGCGAACTCCGATGTCGACACAGTGCGGACCTCCAGCGCACCCCCCGCCCCAGTCGAAGTACCGGTCGGCGACGTCGGCACGATGTTCGTCTCGACCTCCGACCTGGTGCGCGCCATCCCGACTCCGTTCGAATCCTGGAGCCACATCTCCCCCAACACCATCGCCATCCACTTCGTCACCGGCACGCCCGAGTGCTACGGCGCCGAGGCCCACGTCACCGAGACCGACTCCGAGGTGATCATCGCGCTGCACACCGGCACCCTTCCCGAGGCCGCCGACAAGGCCTGCATCATGGTGGCTGTCTACGGAACGATGCAGATGACACTGAAATCGCCGCTCGGAGATCGCACGATCGTCAACGCAGCGTGGGGTAATCCCTAGTAGCCTTACTGGGGTGAGCGAACAGCTACCCGAACCGCAACGCGCCAGTGTTCGAGCCGCCGACGCAGACCGCAACCTCGTCGCGAAGTTGCTCGACAACGCCCTGGCCGATGGCCAGCTCACCATCACCGAATACGACGAACGCACCGCGGCGGCGTACCGCGCGAAGACCTACGGCGAGCTCGATGTACTGACCGCGGATCTTGCATTGACTCCGCCCGAAACGTCCCAGTACACGGCCAGCGGACCCGGTACGGACCGAGCCATCGCGATCATGAGCGGTTTCGAGCGCAAGGGCGAGTGGACCGTCGCACCGAGGATCGACGCGTTCGCATTCTGGGGCGGCGGCGAACTCGATCTACGCCGAGCACGCTTCTCGGCCCGCGAGGTTACGATCAACTGCGTCGCCATCATGGGCGGAATCGACATCATCGTCCCACCGAACATCGGCGTCGAAGTCCGCGGCATGGGAATCATGGGCGGATTCGACCACCTCAGCCAGACGGGCGCCCCGCACGCTCCACACGTCATCATCACCGGCTTCGCATTCTGGGGCGGGGTCGGAATCAAAGCCAAACCCTAGCTTTTACGGCGCTTCAAGTAGTCGCTCACCACGGCGGCCCCGAGCCCGTCGAGATCCGGCGCAATGACACGTCCCCCGACACGCTCGGCCATTCGGTCGACCACACGGGCGAGACCCGGATCGTCGCCCAGCCTGAAAATGGTCACCTGCGCGCCGAGCTTGGCGATGGTGTCCAACTCACGGACCGTCAGTCCGAGCGTGCGCGGCGACGGCGGATAGTCGAAGTAGGCTTGCCCATTCGGTTCCAGATGTGCCGTCGGCTCCCCGTCGGTGACGATCAGCACCACCGGCTGCGAATTCGGATGCCGCCGCAGATGCCGCGCAGCCAACAGCAATGCGTGATGCAGATTGGTGCCCTGGTCGTACGCGCCATCGAGACCCGCCAGCTCCGAAGCCGTCAGCTTCCGGGCGTGACGGCCGAAGCCGATCAGCTGCAGGTCGTCGCCCCGAAACCTGGTGCTCACCAAATGGTTCAGCGCAAGCGCCGTCCGCTTCATCGGCACCCAGCGCCCGTCCATCACCATCGAGAACGACGTGTCGACCAGCAACGCCACCGCCGCCTGAGTGCGAGTTTCGGTCTCACTGATCTCGACATCGGTCACCTGCAACTGGACGGGAAACGTCTCACCCGCGGCGGCCGTACGAAGTACCGCATTGTTGACGGTACGAGTGACATCCCACGGTTCGGTATCGCCGAACTCCCAGGCACGCGAGGCCCCCGTCGGCTCCCCCATCGCACCGGCCTTGCGCGTATCACGCTCGCCGCCGCGTCGGGAAAGCTTGCCTGCAACGTCCTGCAACGCGGACTGGCCGAGTTGTCGCATCGCCTTCGGTGACAACCGCCACTGCCCGTCGGCGCCGCGGTCCATGAAACCTTGCTCCTGCAGCGCTTTTTCGAGTTCCGCGAGCATCCGCGCATCTGCCGCGGCTTCCGGGCCGAGCTGCTTCAGTAATGCGTCGGCGTCGATATCGTCGAGCGCAGCCCCGTTGTACTGCTGCGAAAGCTGATTGCCCAGGTTCTCCAAGTCGGCGATGTCCTGCAGCGCACCGGTTCCGTCGCCGAGCCCCATGCCGTTCTCACCGCGGAAGTTCTGCGAACCGTCCCAATCCTCACCGGGCCTGGCCTGCTGCAGGTTCTGGTCGAGTTGATCGAGCTGCTGCAGAAGGTTCGAGTCGCCGAAAGCCTGTTGCGCCAACGCGTCGAGCTCGGCGCGTTGCTCCGGGCTCAGACTGTTGCGGAGCCGTTGCGCCGCCGCCGCACGCTCGGCCAGGGAGTCGAGCAGCTCGTCCACATTCTGAGGATTCTCCGGGAAATGTTGCCCGTGCTTGCGCATGAACTCCGCGAAGTCATCCTCGGAGTCCTCGCCCCGATTGTGCTTGGCAAGAAGCTCGTTGAGGTCTTTCAGCATCTCGCTGATGGCCTGACGATCCTCATCCGTCGCCCCTTCGAGCGCCTTCTTCATCCCCGCGAACCGCTGATCGAGCATCTCGCGTCCGAGCAGATCCTTGATCTTCTCGTAGTTCTCGCGCCCTTCCGAGGACCGCCAGTCGTAGTCCGCCAGCTCCTGGACGGCCTGAGCAGTCGACGGCGACAGGTCACCGATCTGCATCTCCTGGAACCGCGCGTCGTCGTCGAGGGCTCTGGCGAGCGCCTTGCGTTCGGAGAGCACTGCCTTGTCGAGGAGCTCACGCACTTCCTGCAGCGTGCCGTCGAGGTTGTTCTTCTTCAACAGCTCTCGGCGACGCCTGGCAGCCTGGGCCGCCAGATCGTCGAGCCCCCTCATGTTTCGGGTGCCGCGCCGAAGCATCTCCTGCATCGCACGACGCGGCGACGCCCCCTCGAGCACGTCGTTGCCGATGGATTCGAGCGCTTCCCGCAAATCGATCGGTGGAGCCAGCGGATCAGGCCCACCGTGATAACGCCCGTATCTGCTGGCCGACATCAGCTGTACACCGTCTGACCGTCGTCATCGGGGTCCTTGGCTATCCGACGGGCCAGGTACAGCCCCTCCAACGCAAGTTCGATCGCCGACGCCCGCTCACCGTCGGAGGACGCATCCAGACGTGAGGCGATCTCACCGAGGACCTCCAGGTCGGGGAGCTCGTCGAGCAACGCCTTCGCAGTGATGCGGTCACCCGTCACCACGGGCTTGCCCTCCTCGACCGCCGTCACCAGCGGGGCCAGATCGATGCCTCCGAGTCGCTCGCGCACGGTGTCGGCGGTCGCGCGGCGCAGCAGGTGTTCGAGAACCTCCACCTCGCGGTCTTCCTCGCCGGACTCGAACTCCACCTTGCCGCGCAGGACCTCGATGATGGTGCCCAGATCCACGGGCCGAGCTACCGCATCCCCCTCACCGAGAACCGCGGCGCGATGGGTCGCCGCAGCGGCGATCGTCTCGGCAGCGGCGATCGCGAAGCGAGCGGACACACCCGAACGCTGATCCACCGACGGCGAATCCCGAAGCAACCGTGTGAACCGCGCCAGAACCTCGAGCAGGTACGACGGCACGTTTGCCTGCAAGTTCGCTTCCTGCTCGATGACCGAGATCTCGTCGTCGAGCACATGCGGGTAGTGCGTGCGGATCTCAGCACCGAAGCGGTCCTTGAGCGGCGTGATGATGCGACCACGGTTGGTGTAGTCCTCGGGATTCGCGCTGGCGACGAGGACGACATCGAGCGGCAGGCGCAGCGTGTAGCCGCGAACCTGAATGTCCCGCTCCTCCATGACGTTGAGCAGCGACACCTGGATGCGCTCGGCCAGGTCGGGCAGCTCGTTGATCGCGACGATACCGCGGTGACTGCGGGGCACGAGCCCGAAGTGAATGGTCTCCGGGTCGCCCAGACTGCGTCCCTCGGCGACCTTGACGGGATCGACATCGCCGACGAGGTCCGCCACCGACGTATCCGGTGTCGCCAACTTCTCCGCGTACCGCTCGCTGCGGTGACGCCAGGTGATCGGCAGGTCGTCTTTCAGTTCCTCGGCCTTGCGGATGCTCGCCGGGATGATGGGTTCGTATGGGTGCTCGCCGAGCTCGGAACCGGCGATGACCGGAGACCACTCGTCGAGCAGCAGGTTCAGTGTGCGCAGCAATCGCGTCTTGCCCTGGCCGCGTTCGCCGAGCAGAACAACGTCGTGACCAGCGAGAATCGCGCGTTCGAATTGTGGGAGAACAGTCTTGTCGAAGCCGAGGATCCCCGGCCACGCACTCCTGCCCTCGCGTAGAGCGTCGAGCAGATTTTCCCGGAGTTCGTCCTTGACGGAACGCTGCACGTGTCCGGACGCGCGCAACTCGCCGACTGTGGTGATGCCAGGTTGAGTAGAGGTCACCTACCCAAGCTACGAGCGTTCGCACATTTGTGCACCCCTGGCGACTCCCCCTTCGCCGAGATCGAAGTTGTGTCGCAGATCCGGCTCATTTCGCGACACAACTTCGATCTCAGCGTCAGCTAGCACACGAATTCGAGTGTCAACCCGATTTGACCGATCTGTGGACAACTTTTCGTTCATCCACAGATCGCATTTCAGTCGGGCGACGGCGCATCAATCCTGTGAAGGTTCCGGCATGGACAACGCCCCGTTCCTCGCGTCGGATGCACTTGCCGACGGCCGTGTCACCCGCGCTGAACTTCGACGAGAGCACCGCCGGATCTACCGTGATGTGTACATTCGTCGCGACTGCGAAGTCGACGCCCTGATCAGGGCCCGAGCCGCGTGGCTGTTCGCGCGGGGCAAGGCAGTCGTCGCCGGACCCAGCGCTGCCGTTCTACACGGCTCCAAGTGGATCCCTGCCGACCACACAGCAGAGCTCGTCTGGCAGGAACACCGTCAGCCGTACAGCGCGATTCGCATCCGAGCGGACGTCCTGGACGACAACGAGGTCGAGGTTCTCGACGGCATTCAGGTCACCACTGCTGCTCGGACGGCCTTCGATATCGGACGTCAGGGGCCGTTCACGCGGGCGTTGGAGCGGATCGATGCACTGTGCAACGCGACATCCCTGTCCCCCTCCACCGTGTCACTACTGGCCGAGACGCATCGAGGCTTTCGCGGGATCGTGCAACTTCGGCAGGTACTCGAGGTCGCCGACGGGGGTGCCGAATCGCCCCAGGAGTCGCGGACGAGACTCATGCTTGTCGACGCAGGCCTTCCCCGGCCAACGACCCAAATTCAGGTCCGCGACGTCACCGGCCAGGTGTTCGCCCGAATCGACATCGGCTGGGAGCAATGGAAAGTCGGGGTCGAATACGACGGGGAGCAACACTGGTCCGACGAGGCCCAGCGGGCGTGGGACATCGAACGAACGTACAGGCTGGAGCACCTCGGCTGGACCATTATCCGCGTCAGCGCCCGGCTGTTGCGCTCAAACAGCATTCGATTGGTCTCATGGGTCACAGATGCGCTGCGGGCCGCTGGCGCCCCGGTCTAGCCTCCCCGCCGAGATCGAAGTTGTGTCGCTATTTCGGAAGAAAAACGTACACAACCTCGATCTCGGCAGGAGGGGTCAGTGTGCGAAGTGCCGCGAACCGGTCAGGTAGAGCGTGACACCGGCGTCCTGAGCTGCCGCGATGACCTCGTTGTCGCGGACGGATCCGCCCGGTTGCACGACGGCTTTGACGCCGGCACTGATCAGTACCTGCAGCCCGTCCGGGAAGGGGAAGAAGGCGTCCGAGGATGCGACGGATCCCTCGACGCGATCGCCCGCGCGCTGCACAGCCAAGTGAGCGGCATCGACGCGGTTGACCTGGCCCATGCCGACACCGACCGACGCACCGTCCTTCGCCAACAGAATGGCGTTGGATTTGACGGCTCGTCCTGCCCGCCATGCGAATTCGAGATCCTTCAAGGTCTGCTCGTCGGCGGCGTCACCGGCAGCGAGAGTCCAGTTCGCAGGGTTGTCGCCTTCGGCGTCGATGGCGTCTCGTTGCTGCAGCAGTGCGCCACCCGAGACCGGCTTGAGCTCGACGCCACCGAGCGCGGGCGGCGTCGCGAGCAACACTCGAACGTTCTTCTTGCGCTGCAGGACTCCGAGAGCTCCGTCTCCGTACGACGGGGCGATGATCACCTCGGTGAAGATCTCGGCAACCTGCTCCGCCATTTCGACGGTCACCTCACGATTGGCTGCGATGACGCCGCCGTACGCGCTGACCGGGTCGCAGGCGTGAGCCTTGCGGTGCGCCTCCGCGATATCGTCTCCCACGGCGATGCCACATGGGTTGGCGTGCTTGATGATCGCGACGGTCGGCGCCTCGTGATCGAACGCGGCCCGCCAGGCAGCGTCGGCGTCGGTGAAGTTGTTGTACGACATCTCTTTGCCGTGGAGCTGCTCAGCCTGCGCGATACCACCGCCGGTGGGACTGACATACAGCGCTGCGGCCTGATGCGGGTTCTCGCCGTACCGAAGCACCGCGGACCGATCCCAGGTTCCGCCGATCCATTCGGGGAACTGCTCATCGGAGTCGACGAGCACGCTGCTCATCCACGATGCGACAGCAACATCGTATGCAGCTGTGTGCTGGAACGCCTGCGCCGCCAGCGATGTGCGCTCGGCCAGCGTGAAACCGCCCCCCGCAACGGCGGTGAGCACGTCCTCGTAGCGCGCCGGATCGACGACGACTGCGACGGATGGGTGATTCTTGGCAGCCGCGCGCACCATCGACGGGCCACCGATGTCGATCTGCTCGACGCATTCGTCCGCGGTGGCGCCGCTGGCGACGGTGTCGGTGAACGGATACAGGTTGACGACCACCAGCTCGAACGCCTCCACGCCCAGTTCTTCGAGCTGCTGGAGATGCTCGGGCCTACGGGTATCGGCGAGGACACCGGCGTGCACCCGCGGATGCAGTGTCTTGACCCGGCCGTCGAGAGTTTCGGGGAATCCGGTGAGATCCTCGACCTTGGTGACGGGAATGCCCGCGTCGGCGATCTTCGAAGCGGTCGATCCGGTGGACACCAGGGCCACGCCTGCGTTGTGCAAGCCGGTCGCCAGCTCGATCAATCCGGTCTTGTCGTAGACACTGACCAGCGCGCGGCGCACTGCTTTACGTTCGGTCATGGTTGAATCTGGGCCTTTCGTCCATCGGAGACAACACCTCGTGCGGCAACTGCAGCGATCACATCGACCAGCAATCTGCGTTCCACAATTTTGATTCGCTCGTGCAACGACTCGCGGTCGTCGTCGTCGAGCACCGGCACAGCTTCCTGCGCCAGGATCGGGCCCGTATCGACGCCTTCGTCGACCAGGTGAACTGTCGATCCCGTCAGTTTGACGCCGTACGCGAGCGCGTCGTGCACCGCATGGGCACCGGGAAACGACGGCAGCAACGCAGGATGGGTGTTGACGATGCGGCCGGCGAACGCGTCGAGGAACCGCGTGCCAAGAATCTTCATGAAGCCGGCCGTGACAACGAAATCGGGGGTGTGCGACGCAACGGCATCGGTGAGCGCGGCATCCCATGCGTCGCGGTCGGCGTAGTCGCGGAGTGCGATTCGAAAGTGTGGGATATCGGCGGTGTGTGCGTGCCGGGCTGCGTCACAGTCACGATCCACACCGACGGCCACGATGCGAGCGGGGTAGGAGTTCTCCGCTGCTGCCGCGATCAGCGACTGCAACAACGAGCCGGTCCCCGATGCGAGGACGACGACTCGTGCTGGGTGCTCACGCGAGGCAGTCAGCGCACTACTCCTGAAAAACGTCGAGGGAAACGCCCGCCGTCGCCGGGCCGTGTAAAGACTAGTCGCTCTCGCTCGGCGGCTTGTCGGGGAGGTCCTCTGTCTTCTCGACGTCCACGATCTCCGCGTCGATCGGCTGATCGTCTCCGTCCGGTTCCGGGGCCACAACCTCAGCCTCTACTGCGGCATCCACCTCCACCGGTGCCGCCTCCACCACTTCCGCCTCGACTGCAGCTTCTTCGGCAGGGCCGCCTTCGAGTTCGGCGGGCTGCGCGATCGCGGCAATCGCAGTTGTTTCGACCGGCACCGACGCACTCTCCGGTTCCGCCTGGTCCTCGCTCCTCGTTCCAGCGCGCCAAGCAGTAACGGCCGCGGCTACGGATCCGACGACCGCCACCCACGCGAACACCAGCAGACCGAACGACCACACGGTGACTTCGATCGTGCCGAACGTGCCGAGGTTTCCGCCTGCCACGAAACCGAGGACAAGTGCGGAGACGCCGATCACGGCCGCCCCGAGCCACACCGACGACAGCGCGTGGTTCACATCGACAGCGCGGCGGGCGCAGTCACGGCCGAGGAACACTCCCGCCGTCAGCGGAACGATCAACATCAGCAGCCACAGGGAGTGCGCGGCGCCTTCCGGCAGTACAGCGAGGACCGGGAGCGGCGGCACCGGCCCTCCCACACTGCGGAACATACTGACCGCGACCTCGCCGACGTGGGCGGAGGATCCGACGCTCACCGCGAGGGCACCCACCATCACATTCGGCAGATACAGAATCGACAGGACGGTCAAGCCAAGCACACCGACGAATCCATCACCGGAGTCGAGGAGCGCGTCCATCGTGGACCACGATGCAACCATCGACGCGGCGACGATGGCTCCGCTGCCCGCGACGAGGACCGAGCCGGCACGAACCGTCGGCGTCACGATTCGGCGCGACCACTGAGGACTTCTCGCAACCATGGCTTCGGAATTCCACGTGCCGACAGCCACGCCGATCGCCGCAGACACTGCGTGCACCCCGCCCACCCAGGCGAAGGCGAGAAGTGCGTGCGGACTGTCCAAACCGATGACAGCCGAGGCGTCTGCCGCGACGGCGAGCGCGAGTGCCGTCACGAAGAGCGGACCGAGTACAGCGGCACCGAAGACGAGCCCGCATTCCCGAGGGGTGGGTGCCTCGGTCACCGTCCGAGCCACGGCGCGGGCGACGACGACGGCCAGAACGAGGGTGGGCAGGAGCGGCAGGACGCCGAGTGATGTACCGGCAATGGAGAGCGGCACGTGGTGTACCGCGAACCACAATCCGGCGATCGCGCCGAACGTTCCGGTCAGATCACTGTTGGCCGATACCAGTGTCACCAGGACGACAGTCGTGCAGATCGCGATGAGCACACCCGGGGTGCGAAATGCGACCCGGATCAATGTCTTCGACTGGGCAGGTGACAACGTCGGCGGACGCTGCGGCGAACGAGGTGTACGTCCGGCGCGCTGCCTCTCTTGGTTCAGTACGGCGCTCATCGGCTACGAGCGTTGCACCAACGTCCGATCGCTTCGATCAGGCGCGCCGAGCGAGCGTCACTTCTTGTTCTCATCGGCCGCCGACGGGTCGAACGCGCGAGTCGGGGCGCTGTCGTTGGGGGATGTCTCCCCGCTTCCTGGTGCACCGTCGGTCTCGCTCGTCGGCGCATTGTCCGAGGACACAGAATCCGTCGGCACGCTTTCCGTCGGTGCGTGCTGGGAGGCACCGTAGGCACCGGATCCGACGGGTGTGTGGTTGTACGGGTACTGGCTGTACGGCGAGTCCTGGCCGGCCGGTGGGGTGAATCCACCCGACGAGTCCGGCTTGGGCGCGCCGACCGGATAGCCCAGGCCGCCGGTGGGGTTCTGACTCTGCGGCGGCTGAGCTCCCGTGTAGGCCGGCGGCACGTAGCCCGATCCCGAACCGCCGTAACCCGGCTGCTGACCGTACCCGCCATAACCCGACTGTCCCGGACTCTGCTGCCCCTGAGGCGAAGGACCCTGGTACTGCTGCTGCGAGGCCTGGCCGTAGCTGCCTGCGGGCGGCTGACCGTAGCCGGGAGCGTTGCTCTGCTGGCCGTAGGACACGGGCTTGGGCTGCGGCGCCTTGATCACACCGGAGTGCAGCAGCGTTGCCGCCACGGCGACGGCGGACTGCACGAATCCGAGCACGAGTGCCGCGACGGCACCGGCGCCGATTCCTACAGTCATTCCGGCAGGTCCTGCATCGCCGGTGTTGAACGATTGGAGGAGCAGTACCAACCATCCGCTGAGAGCCAGAGCTGCCGCGATTCCGATGGTCTTCGGCTGCTTGGGCAGCAATCCGACGCCCGCGGTGAGTCCGGCGGCGAACATCAACGCGATCGACGTGGGGTCGCCGCTGCTGATCAGATAGAAGTTGGATGTCTCACCGAATGCCTCGTACTGGCCGGCAAGACCGACGAGCAGGAGCACGACACCGAGCGCGAGCACCACCGAGGACAGAATGCGCGGCAATGACGACGCTCCATCCGTTTTCAGCGGCGGGTTGTACTGGCTGAACGACGGACTCGGCTGCGAAGGCTGACCGGGCTGCGGTTGTGGCTGCGACTGTGGGCCTTGACCGTACTGAGGAGACTGCCCCTGAGCGTAAGGCGCTTGCGGCCCTTGCGCGTACGGCGACTGCGACCCTTGCGCGGGCGTACCGAACGATTGGCCCGCGGGGCCGTAGCTGCCATAACCGCTGTAGCCGGGCCCAGACGATCGGGGGCCCTCGGGCGGATAGGTCATGACACACTCCTCGGCAAAGATGAGATCGGGTCGGCGGACCACGCCAGTCTACGGACCCGCCAGCACCGTTCGTTCGACCGATCGGCGATGCGGTGCGTGACCTGCTCGGGCGTGCAATTGGACCCGCCGCCCCGGACTCATCCGGAGATCTCGTGACACATCACGAAGAAATGTCAAGGAAAACGTAACGATGTCCAGTCGCCAGCGATTAATGTGATGTACGTAACATTTTCGCGAGCCCCCTCGCACTTTCCTAGGACGTCACATGCGTAGATCAGTTTTCGCCTCCGCCGCAGCTGCCAGCGCACTTGCAGTCGCCGTCATCGCACCCGGTGTATCGAACGCCGCAGACACAACCGTGACCTTCACAGTCACCGGTGGCGCCCTCACCATCACCGCGCCCCTCACCGCCTCGCTGACCGTCTCCGGACTCCAGGCAACAGGCGGAATCAGTGATGTTGTCGTCTCCGACCAGCGTCTGGGCGTCCTCGGTTGGATCGCAACGGCCGCCAGCTCCCCATTCAACAAGCCTGCACCCGACCCTGTATCGATCCTGCCAACCAACGTGACGTACCAGGGCACCGTCGCCGACGTGACCGGTACCGCGCTCGTGACGCGAACTCCGCTCCCAGTGATCATCGCCCTCCCCACGCCTGTCCAGACTGCAACGCTCGTCCTGGGCGCGAACACCGCTACCTGGACCGGCAACCTGGCCGTCACACTCCCTCCGGTTGGTGTCGTGGCCGGCCTGTACACGGGCACCGTCACCCATTCGGTGGCCTGATTCGTACATGCCACTACATCGGGGGTTGGCCGCCGGGGTCCTGACATTGCTGACGATTGCATCGGTGATCGTCGCTCAGGCTCCGGCAGCCGCACAAGAGAACAACGATCCGGAAGCGGTCGGCAGCGTCGGGATTCGGCTGCTCGAAGCACCTGTGTCGCTTCAAGACGATCCGCGCGCGATGGCGTACATCGTCGACAACCTTCCGCCTGGGACCACCATCACCAGACGCATCGAGGTCAGCAACGGGAGCGACCGAGAACAGACCATCACGCTCTATCCCGCGGCCGCGTCGATCGGCGAGGGAGCGGACGGATTCCAGATCGGGGACGGCCGAGCCGTCAACGAACTCACCACCTGGATGTCGGTCGCCCCCACCGACGTCGTATTGCCCCCGAATACGGCCGAGGAGGCCGTTGTCACGATCGCAGTACCCGAGGACGCGCCGGAGGGAGAGCAATACGCCGTCGTCTGGGCCCAAACCGCGGATGCGCCGACCGAGACGGGCATACAGAACGTCAGTCGAGTCGGGATCCGCACCTACCTGTCGGTCGGGCCTGGTAACGGTCCCCCGGCCGATCTCGCCATCGACGGGGTAACGGCGGCGCGCAGCGAGGACGGGACACCGCAGGTCACCACCTCGATCACCAATACCGGCGGGCGTGCACTCGATCCCAGCGGCACACTCACACTGACGGACGGTCCCGGCGGAATCTCGACGGAGCCGGTCCAGGGCTCGGGTGGCTCCATCGCGCCCGGAGGAACGGGAAATGTCACGTTCGCCCTCGATCCGGCCATCCCAGCCGGTCCATGGCAAGCATCCATCTCCATCAGCAGCGGTTTGGTGAACAAGTCGACGACCGTGGAGCTTTCTTTCCCCGAGCAAGGTTCTCGAGCGGCGACCTCGAACGAGACCGATGGCATTCCATCCTGGGTGTGGATCCTCGCGGCGGTTCTCGCCGTTGCGGCGGTTGTCGGTGGCTGGCTCGCTCTTCGACACCGAAAGGCGCCATGACATGCGTCGTATGTGGCTCGTCCCCGCACTCGCGATCGGCCTCGTCGCGGCGGGATTGTCGGTTGCCGCGGGGGAGCCTGTTGCCTACGCACAACCTGCGCCGGATTCGGGCTGCGTCGTCGTAGTTCCCACGACGACGACACCGCCTGTCCCGGCCCCCGTCACGACCACCGAGTCGGCCGTCGCCCCGATGCCGTGTCCGCCCGCGACCGCAACGACGGAGGAGTCCGCGAGCATCGAACCGACGCTCGCGGCGCCACCCGCGCCGCCGGCAAGTACGTCGCCCGTTGTCACCGCGGAGACAACGGAGGTCGCGGAGACGACGGGGACAACGGGGACAACGGGGACAACGGGGACAACGGAACTCGCGGAGGCTGCGGAGACTACGGAGGCCGTGTCGACCACGACCACACCGGCCGAGACGACTTCATCAGTGGAGACGACCACAGCCGTGGAGACGACCACACCGGTCGAGACGATCGCGGTCGACACAGAGGGTCTCGACGCGACCGAGACCACCTCCGCCGTTGCAGAAACCACCGACACCGTGCCCACCACGACCATCGCGAAGGAGGCGCCGACCACGTCGACCACCGATGAACCCCGAGCTGAGGCAGCAATGTCCAACCTGCTCGATATCGTGGTGCCCTCGTCCCTGATCGGACCGTCTACCGTCACGCCGGGCACGACGTGGACCGGGAACATGAGCATGACCGTGCTGGGCGTGGGTGTCGCTGGTTGGACCTCGTCGGTCAGTCTCTCGGACCTCCGTGGGGTCAACACCGGGCAAGTGTTGACTCCGACTTCGGCAAGCTACCTGGCACCGTCCTCTGCCTGTACGGCAGGACTAGCCGGCAGTTCGCCCTCGACCAACGTGGCTCTGACCACGCAAGCCAAACAGGCCAAGCGCGGAGGCGCACTGTGCCTGACGGGTTGGACCGCCACGGTGTCCATCGGAATCCCCGCCACCGACGTGGTCTCCGACACCTACACCGCAACGCTGACGCACTCCATCTTTTAGGACCTGCTGAGCACACGAAAAAGGCCCGCCACAACCGTGACGGGCCCTTTCGCGTATCGAATACTTACTTCACAGAAAGCGATTCGAGAATCTCGCGTGCGAGAGAAGCGGTCTCGGACGGCGTCTTGCCGACCTTGACGCCTGCAGCCTCGAGCGCGTCCTTCTTCGCCTGAGCGGTACCGAGCGAGCCGGAGACGATGGCACCGGCGTGGCCCATGGTCTTGCCCTCAGGAGCGGTGAAGCCTGCGACATAACCGACGACCGGCTTGGTCACGTTGGCCTTGATGTAATCGGCTGCGCGCTCTTCCGCGTCGCCGCCGATTTCACCGATCATGACGATGATCTTGGTGTCGGGGTCGTTCTCGAATGCCTCGATGGCATCGATGTGCGTGGTGCCGATGACGGGGTCGCCGCCGATGCCGATGGCCGTCGAGAAGCCGAAGTCACGAAGCTCGAACATCATCTGGTAGGTCAGCGTGCCACTCTTGGAGACCAGGCCGATGGGGCCGGTGCCGGAGATGTTGGCGGGGGTGATGCCGACGAGAGCTTCACCGGGAGTGATGATTCCGGGGCAGTTCGGGCCGATGATGCGGGTCTTCTTGCCCTTCTCCACGTTGTAGGCCCACGCGTACGCGGAGTCCTGCACGGGGATGCCCTCGGTGATGACGACGAGCAGCGGGATCTCGGCGTCGATGGCCTCGACGATGGCGTCCTTGGAGAATGCCGGCGGGACGAACGCGATGGAGACGTCCGCTCCGGTCTTCTCCATGGCCTCGGCGACGGACGCAAAGACCGGGAGTTCGATGTCGTTGCCGTCGGCGTCGACATGCTTGACCGTGGTGCCGGCCTTGCGTGCGTTGACGCCACCGACGACCTGGGTGCCGGCCTTGAGCATCAGTGCGGTGTGCTTGGTGCCTTCGCCGCCGGTGATGCCCTGGACGATGACCTTGTTGTCCTTGTTCAGAAAGATTGACATGGTTTCCTCTACTTCGCTGCCAGCTCGGCGGCCTTGTCGGCGCCCTCATCCATGGTTCCGGCGAGCGTCACCAGCGGGTGCGCGGCGTCGGCGAGAATCTTGCGTCCTTCTTCGACCTTGTTGCCGTCGAGACGAACCACGAGCGGCTTGTTGGCTTCGTCGCCCAGCTTCTTCAGTGCGCCGACGATGCCGTTCGCAACTGCGTCGCACGAGGTGATGCCGCCGAAGACGTTGACGAACACGCTCTTGACCTGCGAGTCGTTGAGGATGACGTCGAGGCCTGCGGCCATGACCTCGGCAGACGCGCCGCCGCCGATGTCGAGGAAGTTGGCGGGCTTGACGCCACCGTGCGCCTCGCCGGCGTAGGCGACGACGTCGAGCGTCGACATGACCAACCCGGCACCGTTGCCGATGATGCCGACCTGCCCGTCGAGCTTGACGTAGTTGAGGTCGTTCTCCTTGGCCTTGGCCTCGAGGGGATCAGCTGCATCCTTGTCCTCGAACTCGGCGTGCCCGGGCTGACGGAAGTCTGCGTTGGCGTCGAGCGTCACCTTGCCGTCGAGGGCGAGGATCTGATCGTCCGGGGTGCGAACCAGCGGGTTGACCTCGACCAGAAGGGCGTCCTCGTTGATGAAGACCTCCCACAGCTTCTGGATGGTCACCGCAGCGGCGTCGAGCACCTCGGCCGGAAGCTTGCCCTTTTCGGCGATCTCACGGGCAAAAGCAAGGTCGACGCCCTTGACGGCGTCGACCGGGATACGTGCGAGTGCGTCGGGGTTCTCCTCCGCCGTCACCTCGATTTCGACGCCACCCTCGACCGAACACATCGCGAGGTAGGTGCGGTTGGTGCGGTCGAGCAGGAAGGAGATGTAGTACTCCTCGGCGATGTCGGAGGCTTCTGCGACGAGAAGCTTCTTGACGACGTGGCCTTTGATGTCGAGTCCGAGAATTGCTTCTGCGTTCTCGGTGGCTGCTGCGACGTCCTTGGAGTACTTGACTCCGCCGGCCTTGCCGCGTCCGCCAACCTTGACCTGCGCTTTGACCATTACTGGCTTGCCGATTTCTTCGGCAATCTGTGTTGCTCCGGCGACCGTGTCCGTGACACGACCCGCGGAGGTGGGTACGCCATGCTTGGCGAACAATTCCTTCGCCTGGTATTCGAAGAGATCCATCAGCTCACCGTCTCGTCTACGTTGACGCCCGCTCCTTTGGGTGTGGGCGGGTCTGATGGTCGACTTTATCCAGGTGCCTCGCAGCCTTACCGGGCGCATGCGAGCTATGTGGTCTATCTCACCGGTCAGCAGGATGTGTCCCACGCCTCACTTCTGGGCGCGTCGGGCCGAAAGAAGTGCGGCCACAGCAAGAACCACCACCCCGATGACACCGACGACGGCACCCGCGCCGACGACGGGGTCGCTCACGCGCCCCTGAGTGAGCGGCCACCCGAGCAGATACACGATCATCGCGACCACGCACCCCACGAGCAGGGCGGTACTTCTGGCGGGGCGCGACCGAGCTGAAACGGCGGTCGCCGCGACCACCGTCACTGCCAACACTGCCTGGCCCCACGCGTCCCAACCCCACGGAAAGTCGACGAAGGACGCGGCCGATGCATCGACACCGCTGTAGAGCGGTAGACCCAGGCCGATGGCCGACATCGTTCCGCCGAGCAGTGCCACCGATCCGATTTTGCTGTCGGTTCGGATCTCGGAGGTGTCGACGTCCTCGCGTTCGGCGCTACCGGCCAGCAGCACGAGCGCACCGCACACGACGGCTGCGATCACCCCGAGCCCTGTCGCGACTCCGCCGCTTCCGACGGCAATGCCGTCGATCTCGGTTGCCATCAGCACCGCATGCAGGACGCCTGCCCCCGCCATGACCCCGGCGACGGCCACGACTCCGAGCAGCGGGCGGGTCGCTGCGGCGAACAACGAGAAGAACATCGGGACGCACGCGAGGACGAGCACGAAACCGGCGACGAGGGCGACCCGGGCGGCCAGAATGGTGGGATCGGGCAGTCCGGCCGGGACGTCCAGGACGGGGAGCAGGGCGCCGGCGCACAGGAGCACACCGGCAACGGCTCCGTCGATGCCCGCGGCGATATGCAGGTGGATCGATCGCCCTGAGGGCAGGGATGCCCGACGCCTCTCCCGCACGGCAGCGACCCGAAGGTCGCGGCGCATCGCGGAGGGAAGCGCGAGAGCGCCGACCAACACCAGCACGCTCGCCGCGACTGTGCCCAGCCACGAACCGGCGGATACCTCGATCTCGGGCCCGGAGGCCGAGCCTGCGATGACCCGGGTGGCGAAGACGCCGAGTACGGCGAGTCCGGCGCCCGCGATCGCTCCCGACGTCACCGTCGGTGAGATCGATGCCAACGCGGCGGCGACCACCACGAGGACAGCGAGGGCGATCAAGCCGGAACCGATCGAGGTTGTCAGCGCAGACTGCACCACCGCCGGAACCAGCACGATCGAGTCGGTGGAGACGTACGCGGGCGCGAACATCGCCCCGGCGGTGAGCAGCGCGGCGGCCGCTGCGAGCGCAGAAAGGGTGCCGCCAATCCTGATTGCGGCAGCCCGACCGACGAGCTCTGCCTGCGCCGAGTGGCCGTAGTTTTCGCCGAAGGACGCGCGATCGATCGCCCTGAGACCGAACAGTCCACCCACGACCGCGAAGACATGCGAGGCGATGAACAGGTAGGCGCCCGCTGCCGGGTCGAGGACCTCGGCGGTGTTCGGCCGGAACAGTTCGAGTCGGTTGGCATCGATGGGCGAGCGGAGAAGTCCGACATCGAGGACGGTGAGACCGAGAGCCACTGCGCCGTAGCCGGCTGTGAGCGCGCCGGCGAGGGCCGGGCGGGACAGGGCTGCCGCGAGTGCCAGCAGTGCCACAGCGACGAGCGGGGCCAGCGATACGGCGGCCGCGGCGGTGACGCCTGGACCCGGCGACTCTTCAGTAGCCGATCGAACCGTGTTCGAGGCGATGGCTGCGAGTCCGCACAGCGCTGCGGCCGCGGTCAGTCCCGCGGCCCACAGCCCGGCGCGGCGAGCATTGACGTCCTCGCTGGTTACCGGCTCGATTGCACGGGGCGCAGCTCTGTCGGTCCGGAATGTGGGTGCCACGGGGTCGACGTTATCGTCCGATGAGTACTTGTCCGGGCATCCCGCGCCGAGTTTCGATAACAGGGACGTGGGTAGAAACGATGAGCGTCGAGACAGTGAACTTCTCTACAAAACCCCTGCTCACATTGTGAGCCATGTCACAAACGGTCAGTTGTTGGCCGATTAACTTGCGCGCCTTGCAATCGTTTCGTTACCGTCTGCCGAGTCTTAAGTCACGAGCAGATCACGGAATCGGAGGTTGCAGGTCTTGTCGCAACACCGCGCATCGTTCACCTCCAGCCGGTTCGTAGCACCGGCAGCGGTGACCGAGAGTGCACCAACGGTGTTCTCGACGCAGACCGGCTGGGAGCCTGACAACACGGCCCTCAACTCCACTGAAATCGGTTCTGCCGACCCCAGCACGGGTGGTTACGACTACTTCGCGAGCAACTACGGTTCCGCCGAGAGCTACCACCACAGCGAACTACACACACCGGGCCCAGAGGGCGTCACCGAGGTTATCTCCACCGACGCCGTTCCCGTTACCCGACGGGGCGGCGCACACCGCATTCCGACGCCGCCCACCGCACTCAAGGGCCGCGCAGCAGTCCTCGCGGTAGCCGCCGGAGCCGTCGTTGCTGCAGGGCAAGCGGTCATCGATCACAGCCCTTCCACGGCAACCAGCTCCGAGGAAGTCGCTCTCGCTGCCGGCGCCGCACCTGCCGCACCAGGCATCCTCGCCACGACCGTTCCGCAGGCCGCACAGACCGCCGAAGACACCTCGACGGATGTCACGGCTTCTTCCGCACCTCAGATTCTCAACGTCGCGAACCCGATCGACCTGAGTCAGTTCAACGACCTTCTCGCGAAGGGACAGCGCTTCAGCGAGGAGCGTGCCGCCCGCGAGGAGGCCGCCCGTCGTCCGCTGTTCGTGCTGCCGGCCATGGGAACCTACACCTCGAACTTCGGTCAGCGGTGGGGCGTTCTGCACGCAGGTGTCGATATCGCCAACGCCATCGGCACTCCGATCCTCGCAGTCGCGGACGGCACCGTCATCGACTCCGGTCCTGCCGCAGGTTTCGGCATGTGGGTTCGCGTCGAGCATGCGGACGGCACAATCACTGTCTACGGTCACATCGACACCACCCTCGTCACGGTGGGACAGCAGGTCATGGCCGGCGATCAGATCGCCACCATGGGCAACCGCGGTTTCTCCACCGGCCCGCACCTCCACTTCGAGGTGCACTTGCCCGGCGACAGCAAGGTCGACCCCCTGCCGTGGCTGGCGTCCCGAGGCATCGGCCTCGGACCCGAACTCTCCTGATTCCTTCTCAGGCTCACTCGTCCGGCCTCACCGGCCGCAGCCGGCGACTGCAAGTCCCGTCAGAGCTTGGTCATCGGCACGCCGCCGATAAGCATCATCTTCACGCGACCCGACGTACCGAAATCCACGAGCACCATCGCCGAAGTACCTGAGCCGGTGGACTCGAGCACCGTCCCGAGGCCGTATTTGTCGTGGTTGACACGGTCGCCCACAGCCAGCACCAGGGTGTTGTTGCGTGCACGCGCGGAACCGAAACTGGGCGTCGACTGACCGCGACGGTCGCCGAAGCCACCACCCCCGCCGAAGCCGCCACCACCGAAGCCTCCCCCGCCGAATCCGGCACCGGCCCTATGATGGCCACCGCCGATCGAGCGTCCACCGACGCCGGGATCCTCACGCTTCCAGTTGATCAATGATTGTGGAATCTCCTGCAGGAAGCGGGATTCGGGGTTGTTGATGGGCTGCCCCCACGCGGACCGCATGATCGCTCGGGTGACATACAGGCGGTGGCGTGCACGCGTGATGCCGACGTAGGCGAGTCTGCGCTCCTCGGACAGCTCGTGCGGATCGCCGAGCGCACGCATGTGCGGGAACTGCCCATCCTCCCAACCGGTCACGAAGACCACCGGGAATTCGAGCCCCTTGGCCGTGTGCAAGGTCATCAGGGTCACGACGCCAGTGCCTGAGTCGGGGATCTGATCGGTGTCGGCGACGAGCGAGACCCGCTCCAGGAATGCCGCGAGCGAACCAGGTTCGGGGGTGCCCTCGGCGGGGTCCGCCTCCCCGTCATCGAGCAGACCGTCATCGATGGCGCCGTTCTCGGCTTCCAGCTCGGCCTCGACGGCGGCCAGATTTCTCGCCTCGGACGTGAACTCGCGGGCGACGCTGACGAGCTCGTTCAGGTTGTCCAGGCGTGCACCGTCCTGTGGGTCACTGCTGGCTTCGAGCTCGGCGCGGTATCCAGTGCGGTCGAGGACAGCTTCGACGACATCGCCGATATCGGTGATGTCGTTGCCGTCGTCGTCGGTGGAGTTGAGGATGCTGCGGAGTTCGTCGAGCAGCTCAAGAAACTGACCGATCAGCTTCTGGGCCCGCGAGTTGAGCAGCGCCACCTTGCCGTCCGCGGCGTCGCGCAGCGCTCTGGAGAAGCTGATGTCGCGCTGTTCGGCATGCACCGCCACGCACGCCTCCGCGCGATCGCCGATACCGCGCCGCGGGGTGTTCAGGATGCGTCGCATGCTGACGGTGTCGTCCTCGTTGGACAGCACACGCAGATACGCAACCATGTCGCGCACCTCTTTTCGCTCGTAGAACCGAACCCCGCCCACAACCTTGTACGGGAGGCCGAGCCTGATGAAGATCTCCTCGAGTGCACGGGAGGAATTGTTGGTGCGGTAGAAGACCGCCACCTCGTCGTACCGCACGTCGTGGTTGTCGACGAGACGGTCGATCTCCGAGGCGACGAACGAGGCCTCGTCGTGCTCGTTGTCGGCGACGTACCCGACGATGAGTTCGCCCTCGCCGGAATCGGTCCACAATCGCTTGTCGCGTCTGCCGGTGTTCCTGGAGATGACAGAATTGGCCGCCGAGAGGATGTTCTGCGTCGAACGGTAGTTCTGCTCGAGCAGAATGGTGCGGGCGTCGGGGTAGTCGCGCTCGAATTCCTCGATGTTGCGGATGGTCGCGCCGCGGAACGCGTAGATGGACTGATCGGCGTCACCGACCACGCACAGCTCACCCGGTGCGACGGTCCCCTCCAGGGCGCCGTCGGAATCGGCTGTTCCGACCAGCTCGCGAACCAGCATGTACTGCGCGTGGTTCGTGTCCTGGTACTCGTCGACCAGCACGTGCCGGAACCGCCGACGGTAATACTCGGCCACCTGTGGGAACGCCTGCAGCAGCCCGACCGTCTCGCCGATCAGGTCGTCGAAGTCCATCGCGTTGGCGCCGCGCAGGCGCTGCTGATAGATGCCGTAGACGCGTGCGATGAGCTTGGGCAGCTCCACGGTCTCCTTCTCGGCATCGGACGCTGCATCCTCGGGTCCGACGAGTTCGTTCTTGAGGTTCGAGATGTGTGTCGCCAACAACCGCGCCGTGAACTTCTTGGTGTCGATCTGCAGATCCTTGGAGATCATCGTCAACAGCCGGCGTGAATCGTCTGCGTCGTAGATCGAGAAGTTCGAGTTGAGCCCCGGCAGCAGTGTCGCCTGACTACGCAGAATGCGCACGCAGCTCGAGTGGAACGTCGAGACCCACATGCTGTTGGCGCGCGGGCCGACCAGGCCGACCACGCGCTCGCGCATCTCGGCGGCCGCCTTGTTGGTGAAGGTGATGGCGAGAATCTGGCCGGGCGTCACTCCTCGAGCGGCCAGCAGATACGCGATGCGACGCGTCAGAACCGCCGTCTTGCCCGACCCCGCGCCCGCCACGATGAGCAGCGGCGATCCGGTGTGCACAACAGCCTCACGCTGCTGCGGGTTGAGACCCTCCAGCAGCGCGTCGGCATCGGACTTTCCAGGCGTGGGTACAGCAGTGAGGTTCATGTTCATCGCTTGTTCAGGTTACCGGCGCGCACTGACACCGATGCACCAGAAGCGAACGCTCGCGGCCGATGTTGTGCTCCTCGACCGACTTTCCAGGAGGTGATCCGGGTGGCACACTGGATCAGTGATCGAAAAAGCCGTGTGCCGACGCCGCCTGTATCCAGGCGATCAGCACCC
Organism: Rhodococcus sp. I2R; assembly: GCF_020889545.1. Classification (NCBI taxonomy): domain Bacteria; kingdom Bacillati; phylum Actinomycetota; class Actinomycetes; order Mycobacteriales; family Nocardiaceae; genus Rhodococcus; species Rhodococcus sp. I2R. The sequence goes on along the minus strand of NZ_JAHUTG010000016.1, from coordinate 36,796 downwards.
CGACACCCCTTCGACCGAGGAAGGCGGGAACGTCGACAGCTGATCTTGAACCCCGTCGTTCTGCGCGAAACCCGCAAACAGGATAAGAATGTGACCGAGTGCACACTCTCACATCCGGTCGGGAAGCGTTCGACGAATACACGCCGGACGTAACGGTGCCGGAGACGGCAACGATCCACACTGTGACACTAGGAGAGAAAATGGCATCCACGACCAAGATCGAGTCCGACAGCGCGTTGCCCTCGTCCGAGGCAGAAATCGATGAACTCCGTCAGGAGATCGACCGTCTGGACGCCGAGATTCTCGCCGCCATCCAGCGTCGCACCGAGATCTCCCAGCTCATCGGCCGCACCCGCATGGCTTCGGGCGGGCCACGCATGGTTCACAGTCGTGAGATGAAGGTTCTCGACCGCTTCAGCAGCCTCGGCCAGGAGGGCCACACCCTCGCCATGTTGCTCCTCCGTCTGGGTCGCGGACGGCTCGGACGCTAGAAGACGAACCTGGTTGTGCGTGTCCGTGACACGCACAACCAAAGCTCGTCAGGTCAGGGCTCGTCAGGTCAGGGCGATGTACTTGGTTTCGAGATACTCGTCGATTCCTTCCGTCCCACCTTCACGACCGAACCCGGAGGCCTTCACGCCGCCGAACGGTGCCGCCGGGTCCGAGACAACTCCGCGGTTCACCCCCACGATCCCGCTGTTCAGCGCATCCGCCACCCGTAGCGCCCGGTCGAGGCCCTTCGTGTAGATGTACGAGGCCAGCCCGAACTCGGTGTCGTTGGCGGCGTCGATGCCCTCCTCTTCGGTGTCGAACCCGACGATCGGGGCGACGGGACCGAACACTTCTTCTTTCAAGATCCGTGCGTTCGAGGGCACATCCGTCAGCACCGTGGCCGGATAGAAGTAGCCGTCGCCCCCGGCCGGCCTCCCGCCGAGCGCCACCTTCGCGCCGGCCTGCACGGCGTCGTCGACCAGTTCTTGGACCGTATCCAACTGATCCGCGTTGATCAGTGGTCCGAGCTTGGTATCGGGATCGATTCCGGGTCCGAGCTTCATCTCCTGCATTCTCGCGACGAGCTTGCTGGTGAACTCCTCCTTGACGCTGTTGGCGACATGGAAGCGGTTCGCGGCCGTGCATGCCTCGCCGCCGTTGCGCATCTTCGCGAGCATGGCGCCGTCGACTGCTGCGTCGATATCGGCGTCGTCGAACACGATGAACGGCGCATTACCCCCGAGCTCCATCGAGGTGCGGAGCAGTCCACCAGCGGACTGCTCGATGAGCTTGCGGCCCACACCGGTGGATCCAGTGAAGGTGAGCTTGCGCAACCGGGGATCCTCCAGGATCGGCGCGCTGACCGCACTCGACTTGGATGTGGTCAGCACCGAGAGCACGCCCTCCGGCAGGCCGACCTCCGAGAGAAGCTGCGCCAGGAAGAGCATGGTCAACGGCGTTTCGCTCGCAGGCTTGACGATGATGGTGCAGCCGGCCGCGAGAGCCGGTCCGATCTTTCGCGTTCCCATCGCCAGCGGGAAGTTCCAGGGGGTGATCGCCAGCACGGGCCCGACGGGCACTTTGCCGACCAGGATTCTTCCGTTGCCTGCAGGCGCCGGGGTGTAGCGGCCCTCGATGCGGACCGCTTCCTCGGCGAACCAACGGAAGAATTCTGCGCCGTACTTGACTTCGGCCTTCGACTCGGCGAGAGCCTTGCCCATCTCGGCCGTCATCAGGGCTGCGATGTCCTCGGCGCGTTCGGTGATCTTTTCGAACGCGGCACGAAGGATTTCGCTGCGCTCACGGGCGGGCGTCCTCGCCCATGATTTCTGCGCACCGGCGGCGGCGTCCATCGCCTTCTTCGCATCCCCCGGGCTCGCGTCGGCGACCTGCGCTATCGGCTTACCTGTGGCCGGATCGTTGACCGCAAAGGTGGCGCCGTTCTCGGCGTCGACTGCGTGGCCGCCGATCCACAATTTCGCTGGAATCGATTCGATGAGTGCGTTGAGCTCCATGCCTCTCAGTGTGCCCCTGCGCCCGATCCGCCAAACGGTAAGACGCGCACGAGCGAGGTGCGCACATTAGGGTTGATCATCATGAGCGGTGACATCACGGGCAGCGAAGCCTGGCAGCAGCTGAAAGCACATCACACCACGATGAGCGAGCGCAGTCTTCGCGATCTCTTCGCCGAGGATTCCGACCGCGGAAGCAGCTTCACCCTCGCAGCCGGCGACCTGCACATCGACTACAGCAAGCACATCGTCGACAGCGAGACGGTGGCGCTGCTGATCGACCTCGCACGCGCCGCCGACGTCGAAGGCCGACGCGACGCCATGTTCTCCGGTGAGCACATCAACACCTCCGAGGACCGTGCCGTTCTGCATACCGCCCTGCGACTGCCTGCCGATGCGACACTCGAAGTCGACGGTCAGAACATCGTCGGCGACGTACACGAAGTCCTCACTCGCATGGGCGAATTCACCGACCGCGTCCGTTCCGGTGATTGGCTGGGAGCGACCGGTGCGAAGATTCGTACCGTCGTCAACATCGGTATCGGCGGCAGCGACCTCGGCCCGGTCATGGTCTACAAGGCCCTGCGCCACTACGCCTCGGCCGATATGGAAGCGCGGTTCGTCTCCAACGTCGACCCGGCCGATCTGGTTGCCGCGCTCGACGGCCTGGTCCCGGAAACCACACTGTTCGTCATCGCATCGAAGACGTTCAGCACACTCGAGACACTGACCAACGCCACCGCGGCCCGACGCTGGCTGGTCGACGCCCTGGGCGAGGACGCCGTCGCCAAGCATTTCGTCGCCGTGTCCACCAACGCCGAACGAGTCTCCGATTTCGGCATCGACACCGCCAACATGTTCGGGTTCTGGGACTGGGTCGGCGGACGCTACTCGGTGGACTCCGCGATCGGCCTGGCCGTGATGGCGGTGATCGGCAAGGAGGCGTTCGGAGAATTCCTCGGCGGGTTCCATTCCATCGACGAGCACTTCCGCACGACGCCGCTCGAGGAGAACGCACCGGTGCTGCTCGGGATGATCGGGCTCTGGTACAACAACTTCTTCGGCGCGGAAACTCGTGCGGTACTGCCCTACTCGAACGATCTGTCGCGATTCCCGGCGTACCTGCAGCAGCTCACCATGGAATCGAACGGCAAGTCCGTCAAGGCCGACGGATCCCCGGTCACCACCTCGACCGGCGAAATCTTCTGGGGCGAACCCGGCACCAACGGTCAGCACGCCTTCTACCAATTGCTGCACCAGGGAACACGTCTCGTCCCCGCCGACTTCATCGGTTTCGCCGAACCCACCGACGATCTCCCCACCCGCGACGGCACCGGCAGCATGCACGACCTGCTGATGAGCAACTACTTCGCGCAGACCCAGGTCCTCGCGTTCGGTAAGACCGCGCAGGAAATCGCCGCAGAGGGCACCCCCGCCGACGTCGTCCCGCACAAGGTCATGCCGGGCAACCGTCCGTCGACCTCCATCCTCGCGCCGAAGCTGACACCCTCGGTTGTCGGCCAGCTCATTGCGCTGTACGAGCACCAGGTGTTCGTCGAGGGCGCCATCTGGGGTGTCGACCCGTTCGACCAGTGGGGCGTCGAACTCGGAAAGACCCAGGCGCTCGCGCTCACCCCGGTGCTCACCGATATCGAAGCACCCGCCGCACAGAGCGATTCGTCCACGGACGCACTCGTACGCTGGTACCGCGACCAGCGCGGGCGCGCAAAGTAACCGAGCCGCCTGCCACCGTCCCGACGCGATTTAACCTCCTATTGTTCGCCCCAAGGGCTCCAAGGCGCACAACAGGAGGTTAAATTCGCGGGCGTAGGGATCCGCAGAGACTCCCGGTGCGTCGAATCGGGTATGGACATCGACGGTTTGTTCTTCCGCGCCGAAGCGTTGACGCTCGGTTTCACCGACAGTTCGTTACGGCGCGCTCGACTCTCCGGTGAATTGATCGCTGTCCGACCGGGCGCGTACGTGACTGCTCGCTACTTCCATTCGCTGGACTCGCCGCAGCAACACCTGTTGTTGGCCCGCGCCATGTCCGACGGCACCGTGCTCAGCCACGTATCCGCAGCCATCGCTTGGGGCATGGACGTGTGGGGACTGCCGCTGGCACGAGTCCACCTCACCACCGGCCGACCCATCACGACCAGGACCACTCGTCGACGAACGGTTCACGGCACCAGGCTGGCGCCCGCGGATTTCACCACGCATGACGGTCTGACATTGACCACGCCCGCGAGGACCGTGGTCGATATCGCCCGCACCGCTACCCACACGCAGGCGGTGTGCACGGGCGACTCGGCCTTGCGACGCGGGCTGGTCACCGCGAAAGCCCTGTCCGAAGCGGTGGCCGCTGCCAAGTATCGAACAGGTACACCCGGAGCGGTTCGAGCCGTCGAGGCGATGACGAACCGTAGTGACAGCGTCGGCGAATCCCGCAGCCGATTGATACTGCAGGATCAGAACTTGCCGGTACCGTTGCTCAACCAATCCGTGTTCGACCCCGACGGAACGTTTCTGGGTCGGGTGGACTTCCTGTTCGCAGAACTCGGTGTCATCGGAGAATTCGACGGCTCCGGAAAGTACGGCGAGAGTGGAGCGGCCGTCCGCAAGAACCTCGTGGCCGAAAAGTATCGCGAGGATCGGTTACGTGATGCGGGATGGATCGTCGTTCGATGGGGGTGGGCCGATCTCGCCGATCCATCAGCTCTGCAGGACCGCGTGCGACGCGCGCTGGCCCGTGGAGCGCGTGCCCCGCAGCCAAGGACGCAACCTGGGACTCCGCCACACCGAAGAGGGATCCGATCGGCCCTCCGGTACGTCCAAGGAAGTATGGACTTCGAACTGCCCAGTATGTTCTCTCGGTCGGAAGCGTTGGCGTCCGGTTTCACCGACGATGACCTGCGGCGGGCGCGGGCGGATGGCGAGTTGTACACAGTCAGGCGGGGGTACTTCGTTCGCACCGAGGTGTACCGGACGCTCGATTCGGGTGCTCGTCACCTCGTGCTCGCGCGGGCGATTCATGCCGAGTCGAGCAGAAGTGTCGTCTTCAGCCATGTCTCCGCCGCGGTTCTGCACGGTATGCAACTGTGGGAGCTTCCGTTGGACAAGGCCACGTTCACGGTCGCGCGCACCTACGCGGGTAAACGGGGAAGGCAACGCATTCTGCGCGTGGCACCGATTCCGCCGACGGAGCTGATGGAGGTGGCCGGTTTGCCGGTGACCACTCCGGCTCGGACGGTGGTGGATCTGGCCAGGTCGCTGCCCATGGTGCCGGCGGTGTGCCTCGGCGACTGCGCGCTCCGCCTCGGTCTCACTCATCGGGACGAGCTCGGCGAATTGCTGTCCGGAGCCAGGACGCGAACGGGCATCGCGAAAGCTCGGCGGGCGGTTGGGCTCATGTCCGATGGAAGTGACAGCGCCGGTGAGTCGCGGAGCCGTCTGCACCTGCATGCTCTGCCGTTGCCGCCGCCGCTCGTCGGGCAGTGGGTGTACGACGACGATGGCGTACTCATCGGCCGCGCGTCGTTCCTCTACCCCGACCACGGGGTGATCGGTGAGTTCGAGGGCGGCGGTGAGTTCGGCGCCGAACCGGTATTGCCGAGCCTCGATGATCGACGACGCCACAATCGCATGCAGGAGCTCGACTGGACTGTCGTGCGATGGAACTGGCGGGACTTGTCCTCGCCGCGTGCGTTGACCGATCGAATCGCCCGAGCTTTCCTGCTCGCTTCCGCCAAGCGCGCTCCGGCGGGGACGTTCAGCGCGGCTCGCGGTTAGGTTCGGGCCAGCACCGCCGCTGTGTCCACGCCGGTCGGTAGGGTCCCGAAGGCTCCGCCCCAATCCTCGCCGAGCCTGCTCGCGCAGAAGGCGTCGGCGACGGCCGGATCCCCGTGCCGCACGAGCAGCGAACCCTGCAGCACGAGCGCCATCAGTTCGACGACGCGTCGGGCGCGGTATTCGATGTCGGAGCGGTCGGCGAGCTCTTTGCCCAACCGGGACACGGCGTCGTCGAGTCGTGAATCGGCGCCGGCGGCGTGCCCGACCTCGGTGAAGTACGCCTCGACACTGTCCGGTTGCTTCACCAGCGCGCGCAGCGAGTCGAGCGCGGCGACGTTGCCGGAGCCTTCCCAGATCGACATCAGGGGCGACTCACGGTAGAGGCGCGGCATGCCGGATTCCTCGGCATATCCGTTGCCGCCCAGGCATTCGAGAGCCTCGGCCGCGTGCGACGGCGCACGTTTGCACACCCAGTACTTGGTCACGGCCAACGCAATGCGCCGCAGCTCGGTCTCCTGAGCGTCGCCTCGAGCGGCCTTGTCGGTGGCGCCCGCCAGCCTCATCATGACCGTCGTTGCGGCCTCCGATTCGATGATCAAGTCCGAGAGCACGTTCCGCATCAGCGGTTGATCGACCAGGGTTGCGCCGAACGCCGACCGGTGCCTCGCATGATGGACAGCGCGCACAGTTGCGTTCCTGATCCCGGCGGCGGATCCGATGACGCAGTCGAGGCGTGTCATGTTGACCATCTCGATGATCGTCGGGACGCCGCGTCCCTCCTCGCCGACGAGCCATCCTGTCGCGCCCTGGTATTCGAGCTCACCGGAAGCATTGGACTTGTTGCCCAGCTTGTCCTTGAGGCGTTGCAGCACAATGCGATTGCGGGTGCCGTCAGGTAGCACGCGGGGCAGCAGGAAGCAGGAGAGGCCGCCGGGCGCCTGCGCCAACGTGAGGAACATATCGGACATCGGCGCGGAGGTGAACCACTTGTGCCCGACGATGGAGTAGCTGCCGTCGGCGGAGGGAGTGGCTGTCGTCGTGTTCGCCCGCACGTCCGAGCCACCCTGCTTCTCGGTCATCGACATCCCTGCGATGAGCCCGCGTTTGCTGCTCGGTACACGCAGACCGAAATCGTACTGGGTCGAGGCCAACAGAGGTTCGTACATCTGCGCCAGTGCCGAGTTGTGGCGCAGCGCAGGTACCGCCGCGTACGTCATCGAGATCGGGCACATGTGGCCCGCCTCGACCTGACCCCAGGCGTAGAACTTCGCGGCGCGGGCGACGTGCTCGCCCGGGCGATCGGACTGCCAGGGGGTCGCGTGCAGGCCGTTCTCGACGGCGACGGACATCAGGTCGTGCCAGTGTGGGTGGAACTCGACCTCGTCGATGCGGTTGCCGTATCGATCGTGAGTACGCAGAACCGGCGGGTACTCGTTGGCAAGGCGCCCCCAGTTCTGAGCCTCGACGCTACCTGCGCGGACGCCGAGCCGGCGCACATCCGCCTCGGCCCACTCCGCGCCCTCGCGCCGGAGGCCTTCCATCAACGACGCATCCTCGGAGGTGTCGTAGGGCACGAGGTCGGGCACCTGATTGGACACGGTGTGGGTGGGCGCAAAGCTAGCGGTCATGACGGACTCCTAACGAGCGAAGGGCGAAGGCGACGAGATCGGGAACGACGTCGGCTCCCGGGGTTCGCTCCGGACCGAGCGGGCCGACGAGGACTTCACCGACCGCCCCGACGAGGCCGGCGGCGGTGACATGGACGTTCTGTTCGGGTATATCGCCCGAGGCGATGCCCGCCGAGATCGCGCCGGCGATGGCGTCGGTGAACGCGCGACGAAACACGAGCCGTTCCACGTCGACGGCCGGGTCCACGGGTTCGGCAAGCAGGGCGTAGGCCAGTGTGCGATTCTTCATGGCTCTTCCGGCGAAGGTCTCCACGATGGCGGTGACGCGTTCGACGACATCACCGAAGCTCCCGGCGTCGGCGACCGCCCGGACCTCGCGGCCGCACACCTCACGGAAGATGGCGACGACCAGGTCGGACTTGCTCGCGAAGTGTGTGTAGACGCTGCCTGCGGAGACGCCGGCGGCCGCGGCCACCGTAGCGATGGACAGGCCGCGGTAGCCGCGTTGCGAGAGCACCTCGATCGCCGAGGTGAACACTCGTTCGCGGTCGGCGTCGAGTCGCGCTTGCACTGCAGAGGTGCGGCGGTACGGCATGGCAAGAAGTGAAGCACCGATTCATTGCTTCACGCAACCCCTCTCGAGTACCGTTCAGGTATGTCGGTCAGGATCGAACGCACCGGAGCAGTAACCACCGTCGTGTTGTCACGACCCGAGTCGAGAAACGCCGTCGACGGCCCCACTGCCGCCCAACTCGTCGCGGCGTTCGAGGAATTCGACGCCGACGAGGACGCGGCGGTTGCGGTGCTGTGGGGTGAAGGCGGCACGTTCTGCTCCGGGGCCGATCTCAAAGCACTCGGCACCGAACGCTCCAACCATGCGACCGAGCACGGCGACGGCCCGATGGGTCCAACGCGAATGCGATTGTCGAAACCGGTGATCGCCGCAATTTCCGGCCATGCCGTCGCGGGTGGGCTCGAACTGGCGCTCTGGTGCGACCTGCGAATCATCGAGTCGGACAGCATGTTCGGTGTATTCTGCCGACGCTGGGGCGTCCCACTGATCGACGGTGGAACCGTTCGACTGCCGCGGCTGATCGGCGCCTCCCGCGCAATGGACCTGATCCTGACGGGCCGACCGGTCGAGGCCGAGGAAGCCTTGGCCATCGGCCTCGCGAACCGGGTGGTTCCGGTCGGTCGAGCACGCTCGGAGGCCGAGGCACTCGCTGCTCAGCTTGCGTTGCTCCCACAAACCTGCCTGCGCGAGGACCGATTGTCCCTCCTGGAACAGGACGGCATGGATGAGGAAGCGGCCATCACCAACGAGTTTCGCCACGGCGCGATCTCGATTGCCGCCGATGCACTCGACGGCGCACAGCGATTCGCCTCCGGCGCCGGCCGACACGGTTCGCCGGCTCCGTGAGCGGAGCAGTGGAAAACGACCGACTGTCGGTCATCGACGAGATGTTCCTGCGTACGCATCGGGGTTTCGGAGTCCCGATCGTGCTCCAGGGCATCTGGCGCAGCGACGACCTCATCGAACGCGTGGAGTTGTCGGCGGTACACGCCAACCTTGCTCACGGCCGGCTCGGCCGACGCGTCGTGACACCCCGCATCCCCTGCGCACGTAGACGATGGACCACCTCGAGCGCGGCCCTCCCGCTCGCATTGGAGGAAAGGCCGCTGACCGAAGCCGGGCTGCTCGACTGGGCCGACAGCCAGGGCGAGATCGATATCGATCCCGAGTTCGGACCAGGCTGGCGCCTTTCCGCGGCACCGGTGGACACCGGCGGAACCGTCGTATCGCTCGTGTGTTCGCACGCCCTCGCCGACGCAGCCGGGTTGATAGCCGCGGCCGGCCGGGCCTTCGAGGGCGCCGCGCCACCGCGCATTTCAGCGCGAAAGCGATCCGATCTCGGCGACGCCGTGTCGTTGACCGCCCGTGTTACGGCGTCCTCGCTGCGCGCAACTGCCGGGCTCGCCTTCAGCCGTCGGTCGAGGCGCGAGATGAAGCACTATCTGCACGCCGCAGGCCGACTCGAACCGCACGACGTTCGCATCAGTACAGCGGTCTTCGAGATCGACGCGACCATCTCGAACCCGGAGTTCATCGCACTCGTCGCCGATATCGCCGCGGAACTCGGCGAGCCCCACCCCATCAGCGTCAACGTGCCGTTTCGTTCCAGCGCGCCGGGAGCAAACGGTATCGGCATGGCGACCATCGAAGTGTCCCAATCCGATTCACCCGCCGAGATCAAGAGCGCCTGCAAGTCCGCCTTCGCACGTCCCGCAGGCGCGCCCAGCGGATTCCCTGCCGAAATGGTGCAGCTCCTACCCGAGTCCATCGCCGCGTCGATGACACTGTCGCCAGGCACCGCCCGTGTCCTGTGCTCCAATATCGGCCCGCTCCCGAACAGCATCCGCCGCATCGGCGCTCATCCGGCGTCCGCTCTGGCGACCAGAGCGATCCACCCTCACTCCGACAGTGCACGCACAGTGACCGCGCTGTCGGCGTACATCTCGAGCATGGACGGCAGGTCCACGCTTTCACTCGTCGGTACCGACGACCACCTGATCGCCTCCTCCGAGGCGCTGCGCGATTGCACGCACGCGGTGCTCGCCCGCAGGGAGCTCGGCGCTCGATCCTGGCGCTAGCGCACCGCTCACACCATGCGGTCGGTGATCTGATGGGGAAGGAATCGGAGCGCGAGGTCGATGCCCTGCCACTTCAGGCCCGGTAGCGCTGCGCGACGCGGTTCCTTCTCGATGGCGGTGATCATGGCCGTGACGCCCTCGTCGAGGTCTGCGGTGAGCGCACTGGCGTCCCCGGCCTTCGAGGACATGTCGGTTGCGATATACCCGGGCAGCAGGGTCGTCACTACGATGTCGGTCCCGGACAGCTCCGACGCCAGGGCTTCCCCCAGCGCGGCGACGCCGGCCTTGCTGGCGGAGTAGACGGCTTTGGGGCCAGGTAGCCCGCGGTCGGCACTGATCGAAGACACGAGCACCAGGTGCCCGTACTTCTGGCCGCGGAAGATCTCGAGGGCCGCTTCGGCCTGGGACAGTGCACCGATGAAATTGGTGCGAGCGGTGGCGAGGTTGGCGTCGGCGCGGCCGCTACCGATCTTCGCGCCCTTGCCGAGTCCGGCGTTGACCACCACACGATCGAGACCGCCGAGCTCGTCCTTCAGCTCCCCGAACACCCGCACCACGGCGTCGTGATCGGTGACGTCGAGCGCGCCGATCGCCACGGAGATTCCCGGGTGGGCTGCCAGCAGTTCCTCCCGCAACGATTCGAGCCGGTCGAGGCGCCGCGCGCACAGCGCGAGATCCTTGCCCTGCGCGGCGAACCGTCTGGCCATCTCCTCCCCCAGACCGGAACTTGCGCCGGAGATCAGAATTCTGTTTCGCGTCTTCCCCATGGCCGACAACCCTATGTCACGCTGGAGTGATGACAGATCCAGCTGCCGAGGAATTCGACGTCATCGTCATCGGCGGCGGGCCCGTCGGCGAGAATGCCGCGAGCTACGCCATCGCCGGAAGTGACCGCACTGCCGTGATCGTCGAGCACGAACTCGTCGGCGGCGAGTGTTCCTACTGGGCGTGCATGCCGAGCAAGGCACTTCTTCGCCCGAGCGAGGTCCTCGAGACTGCGAGAAACATGCCCGGCGTGAAAGAGATCGTGGGCCAGCACGGCCTCGATGTCGACGCCGTGCTGGCGCGTCGGGAATCGTTCACGCATGCCCTCGACGATTCCTCACAGGTCGACTGGGCGAGAACGGCGGGCATCTCGGTGGTCCGCGGACATGGGCGGATCAGTGGCGAGAGGACAGTCGATGTCGACGGCCGCACGTTGACGGCGCGCCATGCGGTGGTTCTCGCCACCGGAACCACGGCCTCGGTTCCGAACACGCCGGGTCTGCGCGCGGCACTTCCGTGGACGTCCCGCGACGCCACCAACATTCATGAGATTCCCGGTCGGGTGGCCGTCGTCGGTGGTGGCGTCGTCGCGTGCGAGGCAGCCAGCTGGCTGCTGGCCTTCGGCGCCGAGGTGACGATGATCGTGCGTGGCTCGCGGCTGCTCGCCGCCTCCGAGCCGTTCGCGAGCGAGCTCGTCGGCACCGCGCTGACCGAGCGCGGTGCAAGGATTCTGTTCGACGCCGACCTGCGCCAAGTCTCGCGCGCCGACGCCCGGAACACCGGATACGGCCGCATTCACGGCGGCGAGGCAGAGCTGACCGTCGGGGACCGGAGAATCACCGTCGACGAAATCCTCGTGGCGGCAGGCCGCACCCCGGCAAGCGAAAACCTGGGGCTCGGGGCGATCGGTCTCGAGGACGGCGGGTACGTCGTGACCGACGACCACCTGCAGGTGCCCGGCACCTCATGGTTGTACGCGGCGGGCGACATCAACGGCCGATCCCCACTCACCCACATGGGCAAGTACCAGGCGCGCGTCGCCGGCGATGTCATCGCCGCACGCGCGGAAAGAAAACCGTTGAGTGGCAAGCGGTTCACCGCGAGCGCCGATCACGGTCAGGTACCGCAGGTGGTCTTCACTCCGCTACAGGTCGCATCCGTCGGGCTGACCGAGAAGCAGGCGAGGGACGGTGGCCTCGACGTGGACATCCTCGCCGCGGACATCGCGGTCGCCGGGTCCTCGTTGCAGCAGGACAACTTCACCGGTCGGGCGCAGTTGGTGATCGACCGCGCTGAGGACACCGTCCTCGGCGCCACTTTCGTCGGACCCGGCGTGGACGAACTCGTGCACGCCGCGACGATCGCCGTCGTCGGCAAGGTCACGCTCGATGACCTGTGGCATGCCGTGCCGTCGTACCCCACAGTCAGCGAAGTCTGGCTTCGGTTACTGGAATCTCGACGGGCATAACGAAATCACGGATCGACCGGATGCAGCGGCCGCAGTCCCGACGCCATGGCCGCGGCGTTCTCCGCGCACAGTCGCGCCATCTCCGAGCGCACCGACACCGTCGCACTGCCAACGTGCGGCAGCAACACCGTGTTGGGCAAGCCCGCCAATCCCGGAGCCAGGACAGGCTCTCTCTCGTAGACGTCCAGTCCGGCACCGGCGATGACGCGTTCGCGTAGCGCCGTGACCAGTTCGGCTTCGTCGACGATCGGGCCGCGGGCTGTATTGATCAGGATCGCCGAGTTCTTCATCGCCCGAAAAGTGCCTGCGTCGACCAGGTGGTACGTGGACTCGGTCAGCGGAACATGCAGCGACAGAAAGTCGCTCGTCGCCACCAGCTCGTCCCAGGACACGTGCGCGACGCGGCCGGCGAACTCGCCGAGTTCCGCGTCGTCGACCTCGCGGTCTCCCGGCGGTCGAGGGCAGAACTTGACGGTCATGCCGAATCCGAGTGCGCGCCGAGCCGTCGCACGAGCAATCCGGCCGAAACCAGCGAGACCGAGCACGCGACCCGATACGTCGGTGCCGAGCATCAACTCCGGTTCCCACCCCACGAATGCTCCCGAGCGCACAAAATGATCGGCCTCGATCGCACGCCTGGCCGTCGACAGGATGAGCAGCAGAGCGATATCGGCAGTCGAATCGGTCAGCACACCAGGGGTATTGGCGACGGTGATGCCTCGGGCAGCGGCAGCCGCGACGTCGATGTTGTCGTAGCCGACGGCGTAGTTGGAAATGCCTGTGATCCGAGCGGATTCGAGCAGCTCGGCGTCGAACCGGTCACGCAACTGCGATACGACGACGGAGTACTCCCCCGATGCACATCGTTCCTTCAGTCCGGCGTGATCGACAGCAAGAACCTCCACCTCCCCCGCCGCGGCCAGAATGTCCATGCCGGGAGCAGGAATCGGCGTCGTGACCAGTATTTTCACGTGACCCACTCGAATGCGGCCGCACCCGAGCGCGCACCTTGGACCGTCTTGGACCGCATGGGCTCGCCGAGCTCTGCGAGGAGTTTCTCCGATAGTTCGACCATGCTCGCGAGCGTATCTGGCACGAACCAATCCGGGCGGGTGGCGAACAGAATGTCCTCGCTCGCGGTGTTGCCGCTGGCGCCGGGAGCGAAGGGGCACCCGCCGAGCCCACCGAGCGATCCGTCGACCATGCTCGCACCGGCAGAAATGGCGGCGAGCGTGTTGGCGACGCCGAGCCCCCAGGTATCGTGACCGTGGAAGACGATGCGCCGCTTCGGTGTTTCGGCGGCGACCCTCGACACGAGCGCGGCCACCTGCGCGGGTACTGCCTGGCCGAGGGTGTCGGCGATGACGATGTCGGTTGCGCCCTCGGTGCGGTCGTCCTGGGCGATGGCGATGATCCGATCCGGGGGAACCGAGCCGGAGAAGGGGCAGGTGAACGAGGTCGCGATGCAGAGCTCGATCTGCCCGCCCACCGACCTCGCGATGTCGGTGGCATCGGGCATCGCGGCCAGCGAAGCCTCGGTGGAGCGGCCGATGTTGGCCTCGTTGTGGGCGTCCGAGGCCGAGAAGCAATACTGAAAGTTGCGCGCCCCCGCCGCTGCGGCTTTTTCGACGTGGCGGGGCGTGGCCACCCAGACCCAGCTGCTGGCGAGTTCGTCCTCGGTGAGTTCGGCGATGACCTCGAGCGTGTTCGCCATCGGCGGCACCTTGTCCGGCCTTGCCATGGAACCGATTTCGAGCTCGGGCACTCCGAGTGACAGCAGTTTCCTGATGATCTCGAGCTTGCGCTCGGTCCCGAGCAGTTTGCCGGTCAGCTGGAGTCCGTCACGCAGCGTCACATCACGCAACCGGGCCTGTGGTTCGTATCTGTACATCACTCGCCCCTTCCCAACAGGTCCCGCAGGACTTCCGCCGTGTGCTCACCGAGATCCGGGCCGACCGAGCGGATGGGCACCGACTGCCCGCCGATCACCGGAACCACACCGACGAAACCCACGTCCGCTGGTTCCGCTTCACCGATATCCACGGGGAACGTCTGAATCATGTTGCGCGCCTTGTACTGTTCATCGGCGACGACATCCGCCGCGGTGTAGATGGGCCCCGACGGCACTTCGGCTTTCTCGAGAATGCGCAGCGCCTCGTCGCGGCTGTGCAGCGCGGTCCAGGCCGAGATCGCGGCGTCGAGTTCGTCGCGCCTGTTCCATCGCCCGGCGTTGGAGGCCAGTTCCGGATCTCCGCCGAGATCGGGGCGGCCGATCGTCTCCATGTACCGCTGGAAGATCGCGTCGTTGTTGCCGGCGATGATGATCGAATAACCGTCGTTGCACGGGTAGGCGTTCGAGGGCGCGATCCCTTCCATGCGTCCCCCGACCCGCTCCCGTTCGACGCCGTAAGCGAGGTAATCCGGGATGAGCGACTCCATCATCGACAGGATCGACTCGTTGAGTGCGACGTCGATGGATCGTTGGGTGAGGGAAAGCGTCGACGTCGACGCCTGTCGCTGGAACAGCGCCATGACGCATCCGAATGCCGCGTACAGGCCGGCGATGGATACCCCGATGGATACCCCGACACGCACCGGCGGCCGATCCGGGTCGCCGACGAGATTGCGGAACCCGCCGTAGGCCTCGGCCACCGCCGCAAACCCCGGCCGCTGCGACATGGGGCCGGTCTGCCCGAACGCGGAGATCCTGGTGATGATGAGATCGGGGTTCTTCTCGCTGAGCACCTCGGGCGAGAGGCCCCACTTCTCGAGCGTGCCGGGACGGAAGTTCTCGAGCACGATGTCGCATTTGGCGGCGAGTTCGACGACGTCTGCACGGCCCTGTTCGGTGCGCAGGTCCAGCACGATCGACTTCTTGTTCCGGTTGATCGTTCGATACAGCATCGAGGTGGTTCCGGAGTAGAGGCGCCAGTTGCGTAGTTCGTCGCCGGTGCCGGGCCGTTCGACCTTGATGACCTCGGCACCGAAGTCGGCGAGCATGCGTGCGGCCGTCGGCGCGGCGATGTAGTTCCCGAGTTCGAGCACTCGCACGCCGTCGAGAGGTAGTGCATTGCCGGACATGAGGGTTCCTTTCGGTGGCCACCTCACAACCTAGTTCACACCCCACGATGGCCGAGTCCGCTTCACCGGGAGAGCAATACGCACCGAAAGCTACCCATCGGTAAGTTGCAGTTTGTACACTCGATTTCATGTCTGCCAACACCAGGGTGACCACATCGGACGGCGTCGTCCAAGGCAAGCCCGTCGGGGATCTGCTCACGTGGCGAGGAATCCCGTACGCCGCCCCACCTGTCGGTCCGCTGCGCCTGCGCGCGCCGGCTCCCGTCGAACCCTGGCAGGGGGTCCGCGACGCTACCGAGTGGGGCAACGCCTCCGTTCAGCACAAGAAGGGGACGATGCTCTCGCCCGGCAAGTATCAGCCGTCGAGCGAGGACTGCCTGACCCTCAACGTGCTCGCGCCGAGCCGCCCGAGTTCGACCCCGCGCCCGGTCATGGTGTTCATCCACGGCGGCGCCTACACCCTCGGCACCTCCGCGACCCCGCTGTACGGCGGCGGTTCGCTGGTGCGACGGTCGCTCGAGGACAGCGAGGGCATCGTCTACGTCTCCTTGAACTACCGCCTCGGCGTGCTCGGCTACCTCGACCTGTCGCAGTTCTCCACCGAGGCCAGGCAGTTCGACGCCAATCTCGGGCTGCGTGACCAGGTGGCCGCGCTCGAGTGGGTGCAGCGCAACATCGCCCAGTTCGGTGGCGATCCCGAGAACGTGACGATCTTCGGCGAATCCGCCGGCGGGAACGCTGTCACCACCCTGCTGGCGACGCCCGCAGCGCGCGGCCTCTTCCACCGCGGCATCGCGGAAAGTTCTGCCCCCGGGCTCGTCGCCACCAAGGAGCGGGCCACGGAATGGGCGCGCGAGTTCGTCGGATTTCTCGGCAATGGCGACAATGCCGCGCAGGCTCTCGATTCCGCCGACGTCACCAGCCTCGGCCGCGCCGGAACCAAGCTTGCGTTCACCGTGTTGAACCGGACGCCGGGACTGCACCCGTTCGGTCCCGTCATCGATGGGGACTTCCTGCCGGAGAACCCGCTCGATGCCTGCCATGCCGGCTCTGCCCATCAAGTTCCCCTGATCATCGGCACCAACAGCCGCGAGGGCACGCTGTTCCCCAAGATTCTCGATGCCCTGCCCACCAATCCCGAGCGGATCGACAAGATGTTCTCGCTGACGGATCCGGACGCGAGAGACCGCGTGGTCGAGGCGTACCCCGGCTATCCGGGAGAAGCGGCAGCCATCGACGTCGGCGGCGACTTCACCTTCTGGAAGCCCTCGCTCGAACTCGCCGAGGCGCACTCACGGCTGGCGCCGACGTTCAGCTACCGCTTCGACTTCGCACCCCGGGTGATGAAGTGGCTCGGCCTGCATGCAACCCACGGTTTCGAGCTCTTCGCGGTCTTCGGGATCAACGAGACAGCATTCGGCAAGCTCATGACCGTCCCCGGTGGACGCGCAGCATTCGCCCACGTCACCGAGCAGGTGCAGTCGAACTGGTTGCACTTCGCGCGCACGGGCACTCCGATGGACCACTGGCCGACATACGACGAAGCGACACGCTCAACGATGATCTTCGACGCGCGGACGCGGGTCCAGCGCGACCCCAGGCGCGACCGTCGTCAAGCGTGGGAGGGCTACCGCGGCTACGCAAGCCAGAAGACCGAGCCCTCCGCTACCTGAGCAGACGCGACATGCGGCGGTCGGCGAGGATCTTGCCGCCCGTCTGACATGTCGCGCAGTACTGAAAGGAGCGTTCGGCGTAGGACACCTCGCGCACCGGGTCTCCGCACACCGGGCAGGGCAGCCCCGTCCTGGCGTGCACACGCATCCCCGAACGCTTCTCCCCTTTCAGGCGCGCGGCGTCTTGCCCCTCGGAGCGGGAGACGGCGCCCGCGAGTACCTCGCGCATCGCCCGGTAGAGGACCGCGACGGTAGCGGCATCGAGTTTGTTCGACGCCGCGAACGGCGACAACTTCGCCACATGCAGAATCTCGTCCGAGTACGCATTGCCGATGCCGGCGATGAGAGACTGATCGACCAATGATGTCTTGAGCCGGGCGCTGGTGCCGCCGAGTATCTCCACGAACTCCGGCTCGGTGACGGCGAGCGCGTCGGGCCCGAGCTTCGCGATGCTCGGCACCTGCTGCGGATCACGCACCACCCACACCGCGAGGCGCTTCTTGGTGCCGGCTTCGGTGAGGTCGACGGCCGGCGTGAGCCCCTCCGGCGTGAAGAAATGAATGCGGAGCGCCAGCGGGCCCTTGCTCGGTTTCGGTGGCGTGGGCGACGGCGCGTCGACCCAACGCAACCATCCTGCGCGCGAGAGATGCGTGACGAGCCACAGCTCACCGGCCTGCAGCGCCAAATGCTTGCCGAAACGCGCGGCCCCGGTGACGTCGCGGCCCTGCAACTCGGTCAACGGCGGGTCGAAAGTCTTGAGCACGCTCAGTGCAGCGATGTCGATCCGGCCGATCACAGCGCCGACGGCGTGCTCACGCAGGAACCCCGCGAGCGCTTCGACCTCGGGTAGCTCGGGCATAAGCCCATTATGCGGCCTCTGTGCGCCGTAAACCGAGACCAACGCATAGACTCGTCGGATGGTTTCAACCCCGTACGAGGACCTGCTCCGTCACGTTCTCGACACCGGTACCGCGAAATCGGACCGTACTGGCACGGGAACGACCAGCATCTTCGGCCACCAGATGCGCTTCGACCTCGCCGACGGCTTTCCGCTGATCACCACCAAGAAGGTGCATCTCAAGTCCATCGTCTACGAGTTGCTGTGGTTTCTCCGGGGCGAATCGAACGCGAAGTGGCTGCAGGAGCGCGGCGTCAGTATCTGGGACGAGTGGGCGGCGCCCGACGGTGAACTCGGACCCGTGTACGGCGTCCAGTGGCGGTCGTGGCCGACACCCTCCGGCGAGCACATCGATCAGATCTCGCAGGTCATCGATACCATCCGCACCAACCCCGATTCCCGACGAATGATCGTCTCGTCGTGGAACGTCGGTGAGATTCCGCAGATGGCGCTGCCGCCCTGCCATGCGTTCTTCCAGTTCTACGTCGCCGACGGGAAACTGTCCTGCCAGCTGTATCAGCGCAGCGCAGACCTGTTCCTCGGGGTGCCGTTCAACATCGCGAGCTACGCACTGCTCACGCATATGGTCGCCGCGCAGACCGGTCTGGGTGTCGGAGATTTCATCTGGACCGGCGGGGATTGCCACATCTACGACAATCACCGTGAGCAGGTGAGCGAGCAGCTCAGCCGGGAACCGTATCCGTATCCCGAGTTGAAGTTGGGTCGTCGAGATTCGATCTTCGACTACGAGTTCGAGGACATCGAGATCGTCGACTACCGACACCACCCGGCGATCAAGGCCCCGGTCGCCGTATGAGCCCCACCCGCATCGCGTTGATCTGGGCGCAGGCTTCGGGCGGAGTGATCGGTGACGGCAACGCCATCCCGTGGCACGTCCCCGAGGACATGGCGCATTTCAAGAGCATCACTGCCGACCACCCGGTCATCATGGGTCGCAGGACGTGGGACTCGCTGCCGGCGAGGTTTCGGCCGCTGCCCGGTCGGTTCAACATCGTCGTGACGCGGGACCCGAATTGGCAGGCAGCGGGCGCCGTCGCCGCGGCCGGTATCGAGGAGGCCCTCGAGCTGGTCGACGGTGATACGGCCTGGGTGATGGGTGGTGGTGAAATCTACCGCGCAGCAATGCCGTTGGCCACCGAGCTGCACGTGAGCGAGATCGACATCGTGGTCGACGGCGACACGCTCGCCCCGGAGATTCCCGACGGCTGGCACGCGTCGACCGGCGAGTGGCAGAGCAGCCGCAAGGACGGTACGCGCTACCGCTTCACCGTGTACGGCAAGGCTTACCAACCTAGTTGATGTACACGAACTTTCGGTAAGACTGCGCTGCGCGGACGGCCCGGTAAGTCATACTGATCACATGGACAAGAAGTCACTCACCGCCCTTGCCCGACAACAGCTCAAGCTTGCCGTGGGCGCGTCCAGTGGCCGAAGCTCACAGACCGTTTACGGGGGCCATCAACGTCACCTCCGCCAGACCGTCGTCGCGTTGGCCGAGGGCAACAGCCTGGCCGAGCACGACCTGAACGGCGAGTCGACCGTCCTCGTCATCAGCGGGCAGCTCAAGCTCATCAGTGGCGAGAAGTCCTGGAAGGGCTCCGCGGGTGACCTGCTGGTCATACCGGACGCCCGACACAGCGTCGAAGCAGTCGAGGACGTCGCGTTTCTGCTGACGGTCTCGGTCTAGCGCCGCACCACGAGCACGGGGCAGTCTGCCGTGTGGACGAGAGCGTAACTCGTCGAACCGAGCAGCATCCCTTTGAACCCGCCCCGCCCGCGGTTACCGACGACGATCAGCGAGGCCTGCTCGGACAGCTGCGCGATGACGCGCACCGGGCGGTCCTGCGCGACGACGCGTCGTACCTCGACATCGGGGTACTTCTCCTGCCAGCCGGCGAGGCATTCAGCGAGCACTGCCTCCTCCGCCGAGGCGATGTCCTCCCATTGATCCGGCACCGCCGGTAGCTGGGTCAGCGACACGTCCGACCACACGTGCACCGCGACGAGTGGATTGCCGCGTTGCGAAGCCTCCTCGAAGGCCGTAGCGACGGCAGGCTGATTGGCCTCGGAGCCGTCGATCCCGACGACGACGGGCCCCAGCATGGGTGGGCGACCGTCGATGCTGCGGCCTCGGACCACAGCCACCGGCGAGTTCGCATGGGCGCACAACGCGTTGGCGACCGAACCCAGCATGCCGGACACCGTGTCTCCCAAGCCACTCTCACCCACCACGATCATGGCGGCATTCGCTGACTCGGCGATGAGTACGTCGATGGCGTTGCCTTCGGGCGCGTCGGTGGTGACGGAAATCGGCGGTTCGGTCACCACTTCGCGGGCAAGCGTTTCGGCGGCAGCCAGGCGTGAACCGGCGATCGCTCTGGATTCTGCGATCTGATCGTCTTTCAGGTGCGTCGGCAGTTCGACGGCGGTGACGATGCGCAACGGGCGAGATCGACTGGCGGCAGTCTGCGCGGCCCAGACGACAGCGCGGTCCGCCGACTCCGAGCCGTCGATCCCGACGACGATGGTGTTGTCAGAAATCGTGTTGTCAGACATCGATGCTGAACTTCGTCACGTTTCGTGCCTCCGACCGTGGGTTACGCCCAGGATAGACGAGAGCGTGGTTGGCCGGGTGCCGCATGAGCAAGGCGGCTGAATCCGGAGATGAACAGTGCAAGTTCCTTCTCTCCGGTTCCGTTGAGGAAACCGGAGAGAAGGAGACTTTCCCACAGACCCCCCGGGGGATTGTGTTCGAGCGTCGTCAGGACGCTCGAAGTGTTTCGGCTTCGCGCGCACGGGCGCGGAGCCGGAGTTGCTCGGCGGCGGTGGCCTGGTTCTCGAGGTCATCGAGGAAGTCAGCCAGCACCGATCGGCTCGCTTCGCCGACGCCGAGGTCGGTGCGCTCGAAAATCCGCCACTGACGCAGCGCCGGTAGTAGGACCTCGTCGAGATGGCACCGAAGATCGTAGATTCCGTCGCGCGCGATCAGCATCGCGCTTCGCTCGAAGCCGGCGAGGCCGGTGCCGGGCATCCGGAAGTTCATGACGACCTCGGTGATGGCCTTGACGGTCCGGGCGGGAGCGATCTCGAGTGCAGCAGCTGCGATATCGCGATAGAACGAGACGTGCCGCTCCTGGTCTGCGAGGATGCGGCCGAGCAGCGCTTCTGCAACAGGATCGGCGCATTCGACTGCGGTGTTGCGGTGGCTGGCCATCGTCGCCATGACGTCGATGGTGGCGTGGGCGATGGAGCGCAGTAGGTGATCACCCTCCATGGGAGATTCGATACCTATTGTCATGCACTGGAATCGAGCGCGGTCGAGGGCAACGGGATCCACACTTGCACTGGCCACGAGGTATTGCTGAATCGCGTCGGCGTGCAGTTCTTTCTCGGCGGTCCACTGCTCCGACCAGCCCCACCACGAGCCCCGCGACGGAGTACGGATGGCATGGAGCGATCGCACGGTGTTGTTGTGGGTGAGCAGCGTGGTGACGAGTGCGGCCTTCGCGGTTTCCGACAGTGCCGGTCGACGTTGACCCCGGTGCAGCTCCGAATCGAGAAAATCGGACGGCGCCCACGGTTGCATGGAGCTTCGGTGGCGAGCGAGCAGAGACTCGATAGCGGGTTCTAGTTCATGAAGCAGAGCGAGCCTTGTCGAGCTGTTCACCGTCTCACCCCCATCGTTTGATCGTGTGCAGTTCTGAAAGGTAGGCGCCCGAGGAGAGCAACGAGAACAAACGGGAGATGTTTAGGCAATGTCGCAACCTGCCGATGGCTCTGATTGAGAGGCTTCACAATCTGATTGCACCAAAACCTGGATAACGCGTTGATAACACCCTATGATCGAGTTCGTTAGAGGGCGTGAAACAAACTTGAAGTATTTTAAACTGGTATTTTCGCTCGGTTTTCCTCGCAGATGTACGAGGATCCGCAACAATACGCATCAGTAACTTGTTTCCTCGCCGGAGCCGAAGTTCTTACACGAAGGGCTGATCTGTGAGCGTTCACAACACCGCGAGCCTCGGAATCATGGTTGCTGGCCAGCCTGCGTCCGCTCCACTTCGCGACTTTCGCGCCGTGGCACGGTTGCTGGTGGGCCATTTCGCTGCCAACACTCCGTGTGGATCTCTACCCGGCGAGCAGCTGCACGGCGACGTCACCGAGTTCACCGTCAAGTGCATCAGCATCGCCGTCCAGATGCTGGACGAGCGTCGCGCCCCGAACGAGAGCGACCTGGCCGAGCTGCGCGCCAAGGCCAGCCAGTGGGCACGCGAGGGAGTCCCCCTCGAATCGGTGCTCACCGTCTACCACGAGGGCATCCAGATCGGCTGGAATCTCGTGTCGAAGCGGGCCGGCGCAGGCGACACCAACGACCTGATCGAAGCCGCCCGGATGTTCGTGCTGTTGTCGGAGAAGGTCTCGATCGCAGCATCGAAGAGCTACGTCGAAGAACTCCAAGCCGTGGCAAGCGAGCATCACACTGCGGCACACACTTTGGTCTCCGCGCTCCTCAGCGGACACAACGCAGTGTCGGTCGCGCGGCAATCCGGAATCGAGCTCTCGGACAGCTATCTGGTGCTGGCGCTGTCGGTGCCCTCGCACCCTGACGAGAACGACCCAGCGATTCAGAGCACTGTCGCGGCCCGCCGCAAGCTTCGTCGCGTGCAGGCCGAACTTGCGACGGTCTGCGGCCGATCACCGCTGTCGATGCTCAGCACCGAGGGTGGCACCGTGCTCATCCCAGGCGTCCACGACGAGGAGTGGATCGAGGCGCTCGTGCACCGCCTCACCACCGCCGCCGAGGTCCCGCTGACCGTCACCGCCGAGCAGGCCGACATCGCGGACATTCCCACCACTGCGGACCAGGTCCACGAGCTACTCTCGCTGGCGCATCAGCTGCACCGCCCGGCCGGGCTCTACCGCATGGACGACCTCGTACTCGAGTATCAGTTGACGCGTCCGGGGCCTGGCCGCCGTCACCTTCGACAGATTCTCGAGCCGCTCGACGCCTCGCCCGAGCTGTTGGAAACACTCGAAATCCACATCTCCCACGACCTCAACCGTCAGCGTTCGGCCAGGCAGCTGCACCTGCACACCAACACCGTCGACTACCGCCTCAAGCGCATCGCCCAGCTCACCGGCTTCGATCCGACGAGACCGTCGGGCATCCGGCATCTCCAGGCCGCGCTCGTGGCGCGGAGGCTCGAGGCGCAGGGCGTGGCATAAGGGGATACACGGGTAGGGAATACAATCGCCGGGGCAGGCGGTTACACCTATCGACAGTGTTCGATCCATGCCCCGGGTACCAACACATCTGCCGCTGCGAGCGGCCACTTGCCGAGAGGCGCACTGGCGGACACTGTCGCTACGAGAACCGCCCACATTCTGTGTGGGCGGTTCTCTCTATGAACTGGAGCCACATTCCATGGCAGCTCTGTCGTTGAATCTGACTGGTGTCGTCAAGGAGTACCACACCGGTGATCAGCCGGTTCGAGCACTCGACGGCGTGGACCTCACCATCTCGGGAGGTCAGTTCGTCTCGCTCGTCGCACCGTCCGGGGCGGGCAAGAGCACGCTGCTGCACATGCTCGGCGCGCTCGACGTACCGGATTCGGGGACCATCGAGTTCAACGGTGTGGACATCACCCACCTGACCGACAACGAACAGTCCGACTTCCGCCGTCACGAAGTCGGCTTCGTGTTCCAATTCTTCAATCTGCTGCCGACGATGTCCGCCTGGGAGAACGTCGCCGTTCCCAGACTGCTCGACGGAACCCCGATGTCCAAAGCCAAGTCCGACGCGATGCGCCTGCTCGACATGGTCGGCCTCGCGCACCGTTCTGAGCACCGGCCCGCGCAGCTGTCCGGCGGACAGATTCAGCGCATCGCGATCGCGCGAGCGCTGATCATGGACCCGGCACTGCTCATCGCCGACGAGCCGACGGGCAACCTCGACTCCAAGACCTCGCACACCGTCCTCGACATCCTCGCCGATATCGCGCACGCAGCCGGGGACCAACGAGCCGTCGTCATGGCGACGCACGACCTCGACGCCGCCCGCAGCACCGATCGAATCGTCAGCATGCAGGATGGCCGCATAGACACCGACGTGCTGTCCGGGTCGCAGAGTTGATACGCACCGCGCTCAGTCGCTTTCGCGTTCTCGGGTTGCGGGATCTGCGAGCTCACTGGGTGCGCTCGCTCGTCTCGTCCGCAGTGGTGGCCGTGGCGGCGGCCCTGCTGGTCGCGGTGCTCGGTACGTACGGTTCACTCACCGGATCGGTCGAGCGACTCGCGGTGACCATTGCCGGCAATGCCGACATCGAGATCGTCGGCGTCACCGACAGTGGTTTCGCGGCAACCGAACTCGACATCGTCCGTGGCGTGCCCGGGGTCGACGCCGCTGTTCCGCTACTGCGCAGCGACATCATCACCGATCTCGGAAGACTCACCGTTCTCGGCGTCGACGCCTCCATCACCGCGCTCGATTCCGATCTGCAGGGCGCCATCTCGGGGTCCGTCACCGACCTCGCGCAACCCGACACCGTGCTCGCCGGTCCCGCGACCGGGCTCACCGAGGGAGCCGAGCTGGACGCCGGGAACCGCACGGTCACCGTCGCCGGGGTGGTGAGCGGCCCGGGAGCGGAACGCATCGGTGGCGGCAACTTCATCGTCGCCCCGCTGCCGCTGGCACAGGCGATCACCGACAGAGCGGGACAGCTCGATTCGATCTTCGTCGTCGGCGACGCGAAGGATGCGGTCACTGCAGCCGTGGCCGGACGGGTCGCCGTCATGAATCCCGATTTCCGGGCCGACCGTGCCGACGTCGCCGTCAGCCTCACCCGCAACGCCACGCTGATGGTCTCGCTCATCGCGTTCGTCGTCGCCGGGTTCCTGGTGTTCAACGTGATGAACATGGCCATTGCCAAACGCAGGCCGATCATTTCGGTGCTGCGGTCCATCGGTGGTCGACGCGGAACAATCGTCCGCGATCTGCTGGCCGAGGCTGCACTCGTCGGACTGATCGGTGGGGCCATCGGGGCGCCGCTCGGCATTGCCATGGGGCGCATCGCGATCGACAGCCTCCCGCCCTTTCTGCTCGAATCTTTCGACGCTCGCATCGAGTACGTGCTGCCTTCCTATGCCATCCCGACGGCCATCGTTCTGTGCGTACTGGCGTGCGTCGCGGCCTCCGCACTCGCGGCCGTACAGGTGTACCGCATCTCCCCCGTCGAAGCCCTGGCGGTCGGCGGCTCGGAGACGAACGCCCGGCCCAAACGTGCTCTGACGGTGCCAGCGACGCTCGTCGGAATCGTGGCGATCGTCGGTGCCGTCGTACTCGCGGCGACCATCGAGGGCCAGGCGAGCCTCGCGGCGGGTGCACTGTTCCTGCTGGGAGTGGTCGCGTTGTGCATCGGCGGGACCTCGATGATCGTCGACTCCGTCGCTGTGCTGCCGAAACGTTGGGGTGGGGCCGGACGGCTCGCCACCGCAACCATCGAGCGTGCGCCCGGAAGAATTTGGGCGACGGTGATGACGATCGTGGTGGCCGTCGGAGTCAGCGTCGGGGTGTCCGGTGCGCTGGACAACCTCACGGCCTCGGCGACCGATTCGCTGTCCTCACTGGGCCGCACCGACATCTACGTTTCGTTGACCTCCAGCAACGCCGTCCCCGCCGGGGCAACCCTGAGTCCGGAAGTGCTGGAACAGGTTCGACGTACACCCGGGGTGTCCGGTGTGGTCGAGGGGCAGTGGGCCTACACGACGCTCGGCGATGAGCTCGTCGCGATCCAGGGCGTCGCCGAAGGTAGCAATGCGGTGACTCTCGCGGTGCTCGACGACAATGTGAAAGCTGCCGTGCTCCGCGGTGACGGCATCGCGGTCTCCCGCAATCTCGGTGCCGCCCTGGGCTTGTCGGTAGGCAGCTTCATCGATCTACCCACCCCGACGGGGACGAAACGCGTCGAGGTGCTGCAGGTGGTCGACTACCTCAATGCAGCCGGCGGCACCATGGCCATCTCGCTCGAATCGATGCAGCAGTGGTACGACCGGCCCGGTGCCACCTACCTCGAACTAGCCACCGACGGCGACGCTGCCGCCGTGCAGTCCGAACTCGATGACACCCTTCCACCGGAGGTGTACGTGCGCTCGGGGCAGCAAGCTCTGGACGGTGCGAGCGGGTCGATCGCGCAGGCCGGGTCGCTGGCTGTGGCCCTGCAGTGGATCGTCTCACTCGTCGCCGCCGTCGCACTGCTGAACACCTTGACGCTGTCGGTCCTCGAACGCCGACGAGAACTCGGCGTGCTGCGCGCCATGGGTGCCAGACGCGGAACCCTGAGCCGAACCATCCTCAGCGAGGCCATCGCCGTCGGCATCGTCGGCGGGATACTGGGCCTCGTCATCGGCGCAGCCCTGCAATACCTCAGCACGCTCATCCTCGGAGCAAGCACCGGCATCGCCATCGCATTCGACCCCAGTCCGTCGATCCTGCTCTACGGACTGGTCGCACTCGCCCTCGCACTCGTCGGATCCGCCGCACCAGCGCTCCACGCTGCACGTTCGACCATCGTCGACGCGATTGCCGCCGACTGAAAGCACAGCCGGTACACTCGCACGTGCACAACTCGCCTTCGTAGCTCAGGGGATAGAGCAACCCTCTCCTAAAGGGTAGGTCGCAGGTTCGAATCCTGCCGAGGGCACGCTCTGACCAGCGAATGGGCTGGTTTCGGGAAGATCACCGCGCCATTCGTAGAGTTCTACGTGCTGCGCTGGCTGAAGGGCAACGTCTGACGCACTCAATCGAAATTGCGCATCAACCCGGTAATGGGATCGAATTGCGGTTCACGATCCCACGAGGACGAGGGCGCGCCTGTGTCTTGCATCGCCGAGTCCGGCAGCACGGGATCCGGTAGCCTTCGCCAGCGCGTCCTAGGGTCGTTCGCAGCTTCCGGTGTCGAACCCTCCGCGTCGTCCATGCTGCCAAGCTACGCCCGTAGCAACAGCAATGCCCCGGATCATGGAACCCGGCGCCCACCGAATCCAGATCCGAAATCGACAACTTCGGAGAACTCAGGCCGTACTGTTGCGCGACGTAGCCGAGTGGTCGCCCGTAACGGATGAGGACTGGCAAGTCCGCGCCGTCTACGGTGCGTATGAGGGCGAATGGCGACGGCGCCGCCGAGACGAGGAGCGATGGACGATCAGACGGCGATCCTCCTGTTAGTGCTGGGCGCGGTGCTCGTCTACTCGATCACGGCAACCCGGTTGGCTCGGTCGAACGTCACCGCGCCGATGGTGTTCGTGGCGGTCGGTGTACTTGCCGGCGACACCGGTTTCGGACTCGTCCCGCTGACCCCGGACGTCCACTGGCTGCTCCCCATCGCGGAGGTCACCCTGGTCTTGGTGCTCTTCTCCGACGCCTCACACCTGCATATGCGACAAGTCGGCGTCGATCGCGGCCCCGCCTTGCGTCTGCTTCTGATCGGGATGCCACTCACCATTGCCTCGGGGACCCTGCTCGCGTACTGGATGTTTCCCGAACACGGCTGGGCGGCAGCCGCATTGATCGCGGCACTGCTCGCCCCGACGGACGCTGCGCTGGGTGCCACCGTCTTCACCGACACCCGGGTACCGTCCCGGGTGCGCCGGTTACTGAATGTGGAAAGCGGCCTCAACGACGGTCTGTCCACCCCTGTGGTGACCGTGCTCATTGTGGTTGTTGCCTCCGAAGCGGGACAGCTGGGAGATCAGAACTGGGTGATCGACTCCATTCGGTCTCTGTCGATCGCCCTCGCGGTCGCGGTCGCCGTCGGTGGCGGCGGCGGCGCGGTGGTGCGGTGGTGCCGCAGCCACGATTGGACATCACGACTTTCCGAACAGGTCGCCGTCTTCGCGCTGGCGCTGCTCTGCTATTTCGCGGCCGTCGCGATCGAGGGGAACGGATTCGTCGCAGCCTTCGTCGGCGGTATGATCTTCGGCTACATCGCGAACGCCGAATTGCGCGCACAGACCGAGTTCACCGAAACCACCGGGCTTCTCGCGTCCTACCTGGTGTGGATCGCTTTCGGCGCCGCACTGGTGAGACCGGCACTCGCCGACGCTACTTTCCGCACATTCGTGATCGCGCTCGGGGCGTTGACCGTGGTCCGGATGGTTCCCGTCGCCGTGGCAATGGCCGGCCGAGGCTCGAGACTACCGACGGTGTTGTTCGTCGGGTGGTTCGGCCCGCGCGGGCTGGCCACCGTGATCTTCGCGCTCGTCGCACTCGAGGAACTGGGCTCGACCGCGGTCACCGATCACCTGATGGACGTCGCCTCGGTGACAGTGCTGCTGTCCATCGTGGCGCACGGATTCAGCGCCTCGCCACTTGCCGCCCGGTACGGCCGTTGGGCGGCAACCCTTCCCGAGGGCGCACCCGAAAACTTGGAGGTGGCGCCGCACTCGCGAAGAAGGATCGAACTGCACGCCGAGCGTCGAAAGCCATAGCGGTATGGGGCGACATCGATCGGGCTACTGCCGCGAAATCGCGACCCTGGCAACCTCCGCGGGGTCGATGAGATGGGAGTGATCGTCATCGCCGACGTCGATTTGGACCACGTCGATACGACCGGTGAATTTGCTGATGCCGCTGTAGGCGGCACTGACGGGCAGGCCGTAGTCCTCGCCGATATCGGTTGTCTCGTCGGCCGAGAAGATCAGCGGTTGAGTCTGTTCGATGCGGCCTGCACCGACCGGATCACCGTCATAGAACAGAGTCACGTCGCCACCCTTGGCCAGCCCACCTCCGTCATAGGCGAACTCAGCGCGAACCTGGTGGCTGCCCGCAAGGATAGCTTCGGTTGCGGTGGTGGTGAACTCGGTCATGCCGAGAAGGTTGTAGACGAATGCCGCGTATCCGTCTTTGAAATACAGTGCCCAGCCACCGAATCGGCCGCCCTGGGCGATGATCACGCCATTGGTGGTGTGTTCGTGAGGTACTTCGATCGAGGCGGTCACGCTGAAGGACCTGTTCTTGATATCGATGACGCTGTGCTCGCTGAGCCGCTTCATCCCGGGAAACAGCACTTGTTTGGTGCCCTTGATCAGCTGCGGGCGTCCGGCGATGGTCGGGTTCAACCGTTCGAACCGGCGGTCATCGATCGGCAGAACATTGAATTTGACGGCCTCGATCAGCCATAATCGCTGTAGGACAGCGAGTTTTTCCGGGAATTCGGCGGCCAGATCCCTCGCCTGGGTCCAATCGGTGCGCCCGTCGTAGAGCTCCCATAGATCATCGTCGAGGGCCGGGAGCACTTCGTTGGGCAGCCATGGCGTGCTGTGCCGGGTAACTGCGCTCCAACCCCGGAAGTAGATGCCCCGGTTGCCTGCCATCTCGAAGTACTGCAGGTCATGCCGTTCAGGAGCGTCGGCGGAGTCGAACGTGTAGGCCATACTCGTGCCCTCGATCGGCGATTGCTGAACACCCATGACGAACGTCGGCGCCGGAATACCGGCGGCTTCGAGAATCGTGGGTGCCACGTCGATCACATGGGTGAACTGAGAGCGGATCTCGCCTTTGCTACTGATGCCCTCGGGCCAGTGCACGATGGTGCCGTTGCGGGTGCCGCCCCAGTGTGAAGCCACCTGTTTGGTCCACTGGAAGGGTGTGCACATAGCCCATGCCCAACCCACCGAATAGTGGTTGTAGGCGTCGATGCCGCCGAGCTTGTTCTTGACTTCTGCCATGAACTCCGGCGTCTCGATGGCAGCGAGCCCGTTGAAGTTGGCCATTTCGTTGAAGGCGCCGTTGACGGTGCCTTCCGCCGAAGCGCCGTTGTCGCCGATGATGTAGTAGATCAACGTGTTATCGAGTGCACCAATGGATTCCACTGCATCAATGAGACGTCCGACGTGGAAGTCGGTGTGCTCGAGAAATCCAGCGTAGACCTCCATCTGCCGTTCCAGTACAGGTTTGAGCTCGTCGCTCATCTCATCCCACGACGGAATCACATCTGGTCGGAGCGTCAACTCGGCATCAGCCGGCACCACCCCGAGTTCCTTCTGCCGGGCAATGATCGCTTCGCGCTGGGCATCCCAGCCATCGGCGAACTTGCCCGCATACTTGTCGGCCCACTCGGGAGGTACGTGGTGTGGCGCGTGAGTGGCACCGGGAGCGAAGTAGACGAAGAACGGCTTCTCCGGGGCCAGCGCTTTCTGGGTGCGCACCCAGTCGATGGCGCGATCGGCGAGATCCTCGGTGAGGTGGTAGCCCTCTTCCGGCGTCCTATCGGCTTCCACCGGAGCGATACCCTCGTAGAGGGCGGGATAGTACTGGTTGTTCTCGCCGCCGATGAAGCCGTAGAAGTACTCGAAACCGCCGCCGCCGGTCGGCCACGAGTCGAAGGGCCCTACCGGTGACGTCTGCCATGGAGGCACCTCGTGGCATTTGCCGAACTGGGCGGTCGCGTACCCGTTGAGCTTCAACGTCATCGGTAGCGCGGCCTTGGTGTTCGGTCGCAGCCCCGACGAACCAGGTGCAGCCGTCGCCGTCTCGGTGATCATCCCCATACCGACCGAATGATGGTTACGGCCGCTGAGCAGGGCCGCGCGGGTCGGGGCACACAGCGCTGTCGTGTGGAAGCGGTTGTAGGTAAGCCCACCGCCCTGCAGCCGTTCGGCGGTCGGTGTCGCCACGGGCCCGCCGAAGGCGCTGCTGGCGCCATAGCCAACATCGTCAAGCAGGATCACCAGCACATTCGGTGCACCTTCCGGCGGCAACAGCGGCTCGATAGGCGGAAAGGTCGTGTCGGGATCCTTGGCGTCGTAGGTCACCAAACCCAGGTATTGGCGATCGGGTATCGGGAGGTTTCCTCGTTCTACGCTCGACTTCTCTGCCATGGTCGACTCCTAGTGCTTCCCAGTCGGGCCCGTGGGTCCAACCCGACCGCGATGTGGTGGTACCTGAGACTCAGCAGCGGACACCGTGGACAGCCCGCGTATACGACGGCTCGATCGAACATAGGCCCCGCCCGCGTATAACGGATCACCCGATGCGGGTGAACTCGACGGACTCATTTCGACTACAGACCACCGATACCCCTGCCGACTACTACGGAACCCATCACCACCAGCACGATCGCCATCACTGCGTGGGTGTTGGCCTGCAACCAATCCCGCAGGCTGGTCAGCACTGGCCGTAGCCGGTCGGCGGCGACCAGGTAGCCGATCACCACCGCGAGAACCGTCGTCGAGGCCAGCAGGGTGAACACGAGAATCGCGGTGACCGAACCACCCGTGCCCAGACCCCCGGCACCGATCACGACGCCGGCCGATGCACACAGCAGAAGGTTCTTCGGATTCACCCCTGACAGCAGTGCGCCGAGCCCGGTCGCCTTGACCACCGTGAGGGTGTCGATCGCCTGCATCCAGCCCTGAGCCGAGGTGTCCGAGCGCGCCCGCCACTGCCGCCCCGCCAGCGCCAGCAGCGCGAGACCGAGCACGATTTTGACCCACGACGTCGACGACGCCGTGGGGTCTTCGTCGCCAGAATCGCTCAGTGAGCCCGCGAGAAGGGTCACCACTGTGGTGACGATCAGAATTCCCGCGACCCACCCGACCGCGAACCCTTTCGCCGCACCGCCGGCATTCTTGGACATGATCATCAGAATCGCGGCGATGATCGGGACCGGCGACAGTGCCACACCGATAGCCAGCGGAAGCAGGTCGCCGATGACAGAGCGCATTCCACGAGGCTAGGCGCCGCCCGGAGGTCGCGATTCACCTCGTACGGGTGAAGCGCGCGGCTCGGGTACGGCGCACCATGTCACCCATGGGATCAACACCAGTTCTGGGACCGGTCGAATTCCTCGTACTCACCTTTCCCGGCAACTCGATCGACGCGGGGATCACCGACGCGCTGACCGAGGTGGTCAGTGACGGCCGAGTGACGCTACTCGACCTGATAGTGCTGTCGATGGACACATCCGGGGCGATCACCGAACGTGAGATCGACGACGACCTCGAGACGGTGGGTCTGACCGGACTCACCGCCGCAGACATCGACCTGGTCAGCGACACCGACCTCGACATGGTCAGAGCATCGATGGAACCGGAGACAACGACGGTGGTGCTGGTCTTCGAACAGAGCTGGGCCAACAAGTTGGCCGCGGCGGTGCGTGATGCGAAAGGTGTAGTGACCCTGCATGTTCGGGTTCCGCGCGACGCCGTCGAGGCCGCTGTGGCCGCAGCGAGCAAAACCTAGAGAGGAAACGACATGCCACTTCGGATGGGCCGTGGCGGGCGACCGGGATTGCTGGGCACTGTGGCACGGACCGCGGTCGTCGCTGGAACGGCGACCGCCACCTCCAATGCCGTCAACAACCGTGCGCGCAGAAAGTCGGCCGAACAGCAGCCCCAAGCTGAACAGCAGGCGCCTGTCTACACTCCCCCTCCCCCACCTCCTCAGCAGCCCTCCGGTGGCAACGATGTAGTCGCCGAATTGACGAAGCTGAGCGAATTGCATCAGTCGGGAGCGCTGTCGGACGCGGAGTTCGCCGCTGCGAAGGCGAAGCTGCTCGGCTGAGGTGGTCGAACGGGATCACCCGCGGTGGTCATCGCTCCTGTTGCAGTCGAGCTCCGACGGTGTGGACGATGACGATGTTCGGGTTCCACGGCATGAGATCGTCGACGCTGCTTTGCAATTGCTGCACTGAGGGTAGTGGGTCGGGCCCGAGCACAGCGACCGTGGCGGTATCGCCGTGCAAGGTGACGTCGACGACCTGTGCACCCGGCTCGTCGCGGAGCCAGTCGCGGGCCGCATCGGCGATCTGCCCGGCCCACAGGCTCGAGAGCGAGTTGATCACCAACGGCACCACGACGAGCACCATCGCCGCGCCGAGCACGAGGTAGGCGCGACCGCGCCGAGCAGTCGAGGCGTCAGCGTCGCCCGCGTAGCCAGCGATGAGCAACACCGTCGTCACCATGATGATCATGGCGAGCACGTTCGAAGCGAACAGGACGAATGCGCCGAACGCGAGAGAGGGAACCTCTGAGCCGAGGCAGACGCCGACCACTCCCAGCGGCGGCACCAGCGAGATCGCGATCGCGACGCCGGGGAGCACGTCACCGACGTCACGTCGGGTGACCGCAACTGCCGCGACCAGGCCGGTGGCCAGCGCGGCGGTCAGGTCCATCAGTGTCGGCGACGTGCGACCGAGGACCTGAGCATTGGACAAGACGTTGCCCGGATTCGGAAGCAGTTGCGCAAAAAGGAACCCCAGCACGACGACCACCACAACGCCGCCCGTCACCAGCAACAGACTGCGGCCTATCAGCGAGGAACGGCCGGTCACCACGCCCAGCGCGACGCCGAGGATCGGCGTCGACAACGGCGCCACGATCATTGCGCCGATCACCGTGGCAGAGGAATCACCGATGACACCGGAGATTGCGATGACACCGGACAGCACCAACATGATCCAGAACGCCGACCGCTTCGCGGTGACCTGGCCGACCGACAGATCGAGTTTGTCGGTCAGCTCGTCCAACGTTCGACGCTGATCGGTCGGCACCAGATGTTCCAGCATCGCGATCCTTTCGAACCTCGCCTATCCACCATCCGTCCGACATCCTGTCGATCATCGTCGGCGACATCACTGTCCTTGCGCATCATCCCAATGGGATGAGTCCCAGCCGACTTGCCGCTCGAGTTCACCCGTATCGGGGGATCCGGTCGGTCGCCGGTAGTCCTTATCGTCAACTCGCACGGGGCAATCCCTCGACCAAGGAGCAGCGATGCGGGCACCGAGCCCAGCAACAGCAGGGCCAGTCGGGCAAGATTGGGCGATTCCCCGCGGCCTTGTCGTGCTGTTGTCGCTCGCCGCCGTGGTTGTCACCGTTGCCGGCATCACTCTGTTTTCCAGTGTCATCGGGCCGACTTTCCTGGCCTTGATACTGACCGTGACCGTGCAGCCGATCCAGGATTGGGCGCGCAAACGCGGCTGGCCAGGTTGGCTGGGCATGCTCGCTGCCTTCAGCGCGGTAATGCTCATCCTCGTAGCACTCGTCGGCGCGCTTGCCCTGTCGGTTGCGCAACTGGCTTCACAGCTACCGGTCTACTCCGACCAGCTCGACCACGCGCGCGGCTGGCTCGCATACTCGGGCGTCAGCATCGACCAGATCAACAGGGCACTGCAGGGCATCGACGTCGGCAGAGCCGTCGGACTGCTCGAGACGCTACTCGGCGGAGTCGTCGATTTGTTCTCCAACCTCGCCTTCGTCGTCGTCCTCCTGCTGTTCATGGCGGTCGACGGGATGAGTATCCGTGAGCGACTGGCCGTGGTCGCGTCACACCGCCCCGCCGCCGTCCAGGCGCTGGCCAATTTCGCCCATGGCACCCGCAAGTACCTGGTGGTCTCCACGGTGTTCGGTGCGATCGTCGCAGTTATCGACGGCGGCGCACTGTGGCTGATGGGCGTTCCGCTGCCGGTGTTGTGGGCGCTACTGGCGTTCGTCACCAACTACATCCCCAATATCGGCTTCGTCATCGGCGTGATCCCGCCCGCGCTGATGGCGCTGCTCGACAGCGGACCGATGCTGATGGTGTGGGTGATCGTCGTCTACAGCGTGATCAACTTCGTCATCCAGTCGATCATCCAACCGAAAATCGTCGGTGACGCAGTCGGATTGAGTGTCACCATCACCTTCTTGTCGCTGGTCTTCTGGACTTGGGTCCTCGGCGGCCTCGGTGCCATTCTCGCTATTCCGCTGACCCTGTTCGTCAAGGCCCTGCTGTTGGATATCGACCCATCGACACGTTGGGTCGATGTGCTGATCGGCGGCCCACTTCCCGAGAAAGACCCATCCCAGTCAGATACCGACACCGACGAAAAGGACACACCATGACAACCACGTCGCATCCAGTCCGCCAGGGCTTTGCCGCAGGCATCACCATGTTCGCAGCGATCCTGCTACTTGTGGCAGGCATGCTGAGCATCCTGCGCGGTATCGCCGGCGTCTCCAAAGACGAAATATTCGTGATGCCGGGTGACTACATCTACAAGTTGGACCTCACCACATGGGGTTGGATCTATATCGTCCTCGGCGTGCTCGCAGTAGCAGTCGCGATCGGCATGATGATGACCGCGACCTGGGCCCGAGTCGTCGCCTTATCACTGGCGGCCCTCTCGCTCATCGCGAACTTCCTATCGCTGCCGTACTACCCGTGGTGGTCGATCATCCTCATCGTCTTGAACGTCATCGTCATCTGGGCCATCTCGTCCTGGCATCCCAATCGAGCCTGATCCATCGACGGCTCGTACGCGGGGAGTGTCAGGTTAACGGTGGATCCGACCTCGGTGTCGGTTAGTTTCCGTTCGGGGTGATGCGTCCTTCGAAGGTGATCGCGAACGCATTGAGCGCTGGCTTCCACCTGATTGCCCATCGTGCCTTACCTTTCCCGGTCGGGTCCAGTGCACGCGTGGCGAGGTACAGACATTTGAGTGCTGCCTGCTCGGTCGGGAAGTGCCCACGCGCCCGCACAGCACGTCTGTATCGGGCGTTGACGGACTCGATGGCATTGGTCGAGCAGATCACCCGCCTGATCTCGACGTCGTAGTCCAGGAACGGCACGAATTCGCTCCACGCGGCGTTCCACATCTTGATGATCGCCGGGTACTGCTGTCCCCATTTCTTTGTGAATTCGGCGAACCGTTCCTTCGCCGCAGACTCCGACGGAGCGGTGTAGACGGGCTTGAGATCACGCGACATCTCATCCCAAAACTTCCGGGACGCGAACCGAAAGGTGTTGCGTATCAGATGAATGATGCATGTCTGCACCACTGCCAGTTCCCAGACGGTGTTGATCGCCTCGGGCAGACCCTTCAGGCCGTCACACACCACGATGCACACATCGGCGACACCTCGGTTCTTGATTTCCGTCAGGACCGAGAGCCAGAATTTCGCACCTTCACCGCCCTCGCCGGCCCAGATTCCCAAGATGTCGCGTTCGCCATTCACGGTGACACCGATCGCGACGTACATCGGCCGGTTGGTGACCTGACCGTCCCGGACTTTCACGTGCACGGCGTCGATGAACATCACCGGATACACCCGGTCCAGTGGCCGGTTCTGCCACTCGGTCATCTCGCCGACGACCTTGTCCGTGATCCGGGAGATGGTGTCCTTCGAGACCGTCGCGCCGTAGATGTCCTGGAAGTGCGCGGACACCTCACCGGTCGTCAAACCCTTTGCAGTAAGCGATAATACGACCTCGTCGATGCCCGTCAGACGCCGCTGTCGCTTCTTGACGATCTGCGGCGCGAACGACGAATCGAGGTCACGTGGAACCTCGATCTCCACCGGTCCGATCTCGGTGAGCACTGTCTTCGAGCGGGTTCCGTTTCGGGAGTTGCCGCTACCGCGGCCGGCGGCATCGTGTTTCTCGTAGCCGAGGTGCTCGGTCATCTCCGCATCCAACGCCGTTTCGAGGACGTTCTTGGTGAGCTGATTCAACAGCCCGTTCGGGCCCATCAACTCGATGCCCTGCTCCTTGGCCTGAGCCAGGAGCTGTTCGGCCAACTGCTTCTGATCCACCTCGGTCGCTGCCATGGGATCCAGTGTTTCGGTCATCATCGATCCTTCCCGCCAAGCTGGGCTCGGCGTGTCGAACCAAGGACCGGATCAACCGTTATTCAGACAGTCCCCGAGGCTAAGCCCAATACCGTTTACTTAGAATGACAAGGGTGTTATTCTTGAGTCATGCCGCGTGTGGGATGGGTGAAACCGGATGATTCTCAGCGGTTGACGGACCATATTTCGTTGGGTGTGTTGACGCGGGT
>NZ_JAHUTG010000015.1:0-122501 GCF_020889545.1 Rhodococcus sp. I2R | reverse complement strand
TCATCGGGAAGAACGGAAAGTCGGCGATCGGAACGTTGGTCGAACGCACCTCCAGGTTGGTGCTACTGCTGCACCTGCCCACCGATCACAAGGCGCCGACCGTCGCAGATGCGATGGCAGCGAAAATTTTGGAACTTCCTGCGACGCTTAGGCGTTCGATTACCTGGGATCAGGGACGTGAGATGTCCGAGCATGCGAGGTTCACCGTCGATACGGGAGTGCAGGTCTACTTCTGTGACCCGCACTCCCCGTGGCAACGAGGCACGAACGAGAACACCAACGGACTGCTCCGTCAGTATTTCCCCAAGGGCACCGATCTGTCCGAGCACAGCATCGAACGCCTCGATGAGGTCGCTGCGTTACTGAACAACCGTCCCCGCAAAACGCTGGGATGGAATACTCCTCTCACGAAGTTCGGTAACTTCGTCGAGGAACACAACAGGACGCTCGTTGCGACCACCGATTGAACCCGTCATGCATTTCCGCGCACATGCGAAGCCGCCTAGAGCCCCAGGTCGGTCAGGCCGAGAAGTGAGCGGTACTCGAGGCCTTCGTCGCCGATGACGTCGTCGGCGCCGGTGGCTCGGTCGACAACCGTTGCCACCCCCACGACTGTGGCCCCGGCTTCACGGAGCGCGGCGACAGCGGTGAGCGGTGAGTTGCCGGTGGTGGTGGTGTCCTCGACCACGAGAACCCGCTTGCCGACGATGTCCGGCCCTTCGATCTGCCGCTGCATCCCGTGTGCCTTCGCGGCCTTGCGCACGACGAACGCATCGATCGGCCGTCCCGGCGCATGCATGATCGCCATGGCCACGGGGTCCGCGCCCATCGTCAGTCCCCCGACCGAGGCGAAGTCCCAATCGGCGACCAGTTCGCGCATCAGGGAGCCGATCAACGCTCCGGCGCGGTGGTGCAGCGTCGCTCGACGCAAGTCGACGTAGTAATCGGCTTCCTTACCCGAAGACAACGTCACCCTGCCGTGTACGACGGCGAGTTCACGAACCAGCTCGGCCAGTTCGGCGCGCTGGGCACTGTCGGCCATTACGGTTCCCTTCGGTCGCTTGCGCCCATGAATCTACCGACCGGAATCTACCGACCGCGTTTCGGTCGATCTATGCCGGCACATCCTGCGGTTGCGTATTCGCGACGAGGGGGATGTGCTCGACGAAAGGATCGGGTGCGGTGACCTTCATGGCCTGGGCTACCAGCTTGGTGGGAAACGTGCTCCGAAGCGCGGCCAACCGGTACGCGTTGTCGTTGTACACGCGAACCGCTCCGGCAATGCGCTGCTCGGTTGTGCCGAGCTCGCCCGCCGGGCCCTGAATGGCCCAGTTCGACTTCAGGTTCGGACGGGTATCGGCTTCCGACAGCACCGCGTGCACGGCCGCCGACAGTGCATTCTCCGCCGCTGCCTGCACCGGCAGACCGAGTTCGCGCTCACGTACGGCCTTGGACCAGGACCGGGCGCCGACGAGTTGGCGTACGAGCTCGGAGTTCAAGCCCGAGGGCTCCACCGCAGCGATGAGCGGCTCGAGCTGGACGCACCGCCGCTCCAACTCCACGGTGAGCAGCGTCAAGCTGGCCGCCGTGCTCGCCCTGTACCGGCGTACGCGTCGTTCGACACTCGCGGCAAAGCCGAGAATTACAACCACTACCAGGATCGCGGCGATCACGAAAACAGTCACAAGGTTTGAATTTAGTGGTTGGTCCGCACCTACCGCAGGAGGCTCGCCCGAGCAGGTACGAGTTCGACGGCGAAATCAGGTGCGGCCGCGGCCCCGACCGACGACGTTGGTCAGCTTGCGCGTCAGACTCTTGGGCACCTTGGTACCGAGTGCGGTAAGCACCTTGTACTGAACACCGGGCACGCTGATGACCTTGCCCTTGCCCAGATCCCGCATCGATTCGCGCACGACCTGCTCGACGCTCAGCCACATGAATCGGGGAATGCTCGACATTTCGATACCCGCACGCTGGTGAAATTCCGTCCGTATGAAGCCCGGGCACAACGCCTGCACCTGAACTCCAGTACCCGCGAGCCCCCCGGACAGTCCTTCGGAGAACGAGATCACGTAGGCCTTCGACGCCGAGTAGGTGGACCCGCGACCGGACACGAGGCCGGCGACGCTCGCCACGTTGATCACCGTGCCCTTCGCGGCTGCGATCATCGACGGCAGCGCCGCGCGGGTCAGCTGCATCACCGCAGTCACGTTCACATCCAGCTGAGACTGAAGCAGCTCAGGGTCGGCCGTCCAGAACTCCCCCGAGGTACCGAATCCCGCGTTGTTGACCAGGATCTCCACTCCCGCGCCCAGGCGTTCGGCCACCGCGTCGCGGCCCTGCTCTGTCGCAAGGTCGACTGCCATGGTCTCGGAGTCGGCTCCGAATCTGGTCTTCAAGTCGTCGGCGAGCGCCCGCAACTTCAACTCGTTGCGTGCCACCAGAACCAGGTCGTAGCCACGGGCAGCGAGGTGCGTGGCGAATCCGGCACCCAAGCCGGAGGTGGGGCCTGTGACGAGAGCAACCGGGCGGACGGTGACGGGGGACGTTGGTTGGATCGGTTCGGCGGTCATGAAAACGAGGCTATAGGGCCTCTGGAGAAAACTGCAGGCTCCACGCTCGTCCCGTCTCGAACACGATCAGTATTCGGTCTCGGATCGCGCGGCCGGCGTTTCTGGACGACGCCGCTGCGCCGACGGCTCGGTACGGGCGACGACAGTCGATTCGAGCGCCGGCGGCAGCACGTGCAGCATCCCGGACAAGCGAGCGACGGCGTCGATGGCGGCATCCCAGTCGCGGCCGGTACTGCCTAGCGGTAGCGCGCCCAGCGTCCAGTCGTTTTCGCTCCACAGCAGCGTCAGATTCGAGGGTGCCGATTCCGTGAACGCAGCCATACGCTGGTCGCAGACGCGCCTGGCGACGTCGACATCGGTGGCGAAGACGACCCGCGGGCCGATGGACCCGATGAGTTCCATATCGTTCTCACGCGGCGGCGGCGTCGACTTGGGTCGCAGTTCGATATCGACATCGGAGCCCACCGGCCGTTGCACGGCGACTATCGTCGCTATCTCTTCGACGTCGAAAAGCACGAACTTCTCGCCGCGCCGCACGCCACGCACCAGGTCGATTGCGGTGGTGTGTTCGGGCTTGGCGAGCAGAGAGCGCCGAAACTGCAATACGAACTTTTCGTCCAGCGAGGTGTACGTGTAGCCCTGGGCTTTCGACCACATCTGGCGGACCCGGCCGAGCTGGTCCCGCCGCGACCGATCGACGTAGAGAAGGGCGACCGCACCCACGAGGGCGATCGCTGCAAGTCCGAACCACATAGCCGTCATCGTGGACCAGCTTATAGCGTCAGGAGTGGAGCCCGCGGAACGACCCGAGGGGGTCAGGAGTGGAGCCCTATCCGCCGAGATCCGGGGTTTCGATGATGAGATCCGCGGTGATCGTGCCGTCCTCCATCGGGGTGCCGTTGACGACCACAAGCGAGCCCACGGTCAACGAGGATGCGTCGAATCCGGAGAGGGACAGCACCGTCGTCTGGGGCGTGACGAGGATGGTGACGGGTGCTCCGTCGATACCGTCGAGCAACAGCGTCGAGCCGTCGATGGCAGTGACGGTGCCGATGGCGGCTCCGGCGTCACCCAGGATCTCGGGTATTCCGCCCGGCACCAGACCGCCGGGAGCAGAAGGTGGCACCAGCGGCGCCTGACTCGGGGGAAGGGTGGGTAGCGGTACCAAACTCGTGGACGGTGCTCGGCTCGTGTTCGGTGCAGCGGCTGTGTTGGTTTCCGATCTCTGATTGGTCAGGACCAGAACGCCGGCGAGAACGATCACGGCGAGCGCGGCGAGGGCGACCATCGCCGGAATCCACTTCCTCGGCCCGTTGCCGCCGGCGCCGGACGCGGCTATCGGCTGCTCACCCGTGTACGGCGGCGGGCCGTAGCCCTGGCCGGTCGCATAGCCCTGGCCGGTCGCATAGCCCTGGCCGGTGGGATAGCCCTGACCTGCCGCGAACTGCTCGTTTGCCGCGTACCGCTGGTCTGGGTCGTACGGAGGTAGCGCTTGCGTGGGATTCGGTTGTTGGGCGTACGGCTGCTGCGGTGGATAACCGTACTGCTGAGTGGGGTACTGCTGGGTCGGCTGGTCCGGGTACGGCTGTGAATCTGGGTACGGCTGTGAATCCGGGTATTGCTGCCATGCCTCGGTGGGCTGGTCGTCTTCCGGCCGCGTGGGTGGCGGATCCGCAGTGCCGTCTTCCCACAGGTTGTCCGACGGCCTATCACGCGGATCATCCGGATGCGTCATGTATTCGAGGGTACGTAAGCAGCTCGGGCCCTCCGGCCGTGGCCGTGGACCCGAGCTGCTACCGCTGACGACGTGCTCCTAGCCGAGGACGAGGCCCTCCCCGTCCGGGGAGACATTGACCGAGACGGTGTCGCCGTCGCGCACCTCGCCGGCCAGCAGTAGCTTCGCGAGTTGATCGCCGATCGCCTGCTGAATCAACCTGCGGAGCGGCCGCGCGCCGTACATCGGATCGTATCCACGGACCGCCAGCCACATTTTCGCCGGCGCCGACACGTCGAGTGTGAGCCTGCGCGCCGCAAGCCGCGTGGAGAGCAGCCCCAGCTGGATGTCGACGATCGATTCCAACTGATCCTCGGAGAGCGAGTCGAACACCACGACGTCGTCGAGACGGTTGACGAACTCGGGCTTGAACGCCCTGCGCACCGCATCCATCACCTCGTCCTTGGTGCCACCGGAACCGAGGTTGGAGGTCAGGATCAAGATGGTGTTGCGGAAGTCGACCGTGCGACCCTGACCGTCGGTCAGCCTGCCTTCGTCGAGCACCGCGAGCAGGATGTCGAAAACGTCGGGGTGCGCCTTCTCCACCTCGTCGAACAGCACCACGGTGTACGGACGACGACGCACGGCCTCGGTGAGCTGGCCGCCCGCCTCGTAGCCGACGTAGCCCGGAGGGGCACCGACCAGCCTGGCGACGGCATGCTTCTCGCTGTACTCGCTCATGTCGATGCGCACCATGGCGCGCTCGTCGTCGAACAGGAAGTCCGCGAGCGATTTCGCGAGTTCCGTCTTTCCGACGCCGGTGGGACCGAGGAACAGGAACGAGCCTGTCGGGCGATTCGGATCGGCGACGCCGGCGCGGGCCCGCCGCACGGCATCGGACACCGCTTGCACGGCGTCGCGTTGCCCGATGACTCGCTTGCCCAGCTCGTCTTCCATGCGAAGCAACTTGGCGGTTTCGCCTTCGAGCATTCGACCCGCCGGAATACCTGTCCAGGCCGCCACTACATCGGCGACGTCGTCCGGTCCGACTTCCTCCTTGAGCATCACCTCACCCTGTGCGGAGCTGTCGTCGGTCTTCTGCGCCAGTTCTTTCTCCAGCGCAGGGATGCGGCCGTACCTGAGTTCGGCTGCCTTGCCGAGATCGCCGTCGCGCTCTGCCCGCTCGGATTCACCCCTCAGGTTCTCGAGCTGCTCCTTGAGGACACGCACCGAG
The DNA here is from genome assembly GCF_020889545.1 of Rhodococcus sp. I2R. Taxonomy (NCBI): domain Bacteria; kingdom Bacillati; phylum Actinomycetota; class Actinomycetes; order Mycobacteriales; family Nocardiaceae; genus Rhodococcus; species Rhodococcus sp. I2R. Next base: position 116,980 of record NZ_JAHUTG010000015.1, on the reverse strand, counting down.
TCGATGGCGTTCTTCTCGTTCTGCCAGCGAGTGCTCAGTTGCGCGAGCTTCTCCTGACCATCGGCCAACTCTGCGCGAAGCTTGTCCAGGCGTGCTTTCGACGCGTCATCGGTTTCCTTCTGGAGCGCCATCTCCTCGATCTCGAGGCGTCGAACCGCACGCTCGACCTCGTCTACCTCCACCGGACGTGAGTCGATTTCCATGCGCAGCCGCGACGCAGCCTCGTCGACGAGGTCGATTGCCTTGTCCGGCAGGAAACGTGAGGTGATGTAGCGGTCGGACAGGGTGGCCGCCGACACCAGAGCAGAGTCGGTGATCCGGACGCCGTGGTGGACCTCGTAGCGCTCCTTGAGCCCGCGCAGGATGCCGACGGTGTCCTCGACCGACGGTTCACCGACGTATACCTGCTGGAACCGACGCTCGAGTGCCGCATCCTTCTCGATGTACTTGCGGTACTCCTCCAGCGTGGTGGCACCGACGAGCCGCAGCTCCCCGCGCGCCAGCATCGGCTTGATCATGTTGCCCGCGTCCATCGCGGACTCACCTGTGGCACCGGCACCCACGATGGTGTGCACCTCGTCGATGAATGTGATGACCTGCCCAGCGGAGTTCTTGATGTCGTCCAGGACGGCCTTGAGGCGTTCTTCGAACTCGCCCCGATACTTCGCACCGGCGACCATCGAACCGAGGTCGAGGGAGATCACGGTCTTCCCACGCAGGCTCTCCGGCACGTCACCGGCGATGATGCGTTGCGCAAGACCCTCGACGATGGCAGTTTTGCCGACGCCAGGCTCACCGATGAGCACAGGGTTGTTCTTGGTTCGCCGTGACAGGACCTGCACCACGCGACGAATTTCGGTGTCGCGGCCGATCACTGGATCGAGCTCACCCTCGCGAGCACGGGCAGTCAAGTCGGTGCTGTACTTCTCGAGGGCTTGATACGTGCTCTCGGGATCGGCACTGGTGACGCGGGCGCTGCCACGCACCGTCTGGAAGGCGTCGCGTAGATCGTTGGGGCCGGCGCCACGGGAGGTCAAGAGCTTGGCGACGTCACTGTCTCCAGTCGCGAGGCCGACCATGAGGTGTTCGGTGGAGACGTACTCGTCATCGAGTTCGGTGGCGAGACTCTGCGCTGCAGTGATGGCCGCGAGCGCCTCTCGGCCGAGCTGTGGAGTGGTGGTCGATCCAGTAGCAGAAGGTAGGCGGTCGACCAGGGACTGCGCTTCACCGCGAATCGTCGCCGGATCGACGCCGACCGCCTTCAGCAGGGGGGAGGCGATGCCGTCGGTCTGATCGAGCAACGCCACCAACAAGTGCGCCGGACGGATGTCCGGGTTTCCGGCCGAGGATGCGGCCTGCAGGGCTGCGCTGAGCGCAGCCTGCGTCTTCGTGGTGGGGGTGAAACTGTCCACCGTTCACCTACTTTCTGTTCGAGTTTCTGTGAACTGTCACTCCATGCAACGATACTGAAGTTGAGTCTGTTCCGCTCAACTTGAACAAAAGGAAAATTCTTCGGTGGCCAGCGTCAAGCAAACGGGATACTCTCGGACGGTCTACTTTGGAACCGTCTAGCCGCGGCGGAGGCTGATTCATGCTCGATGAGCGAACAATCTCCCTGGTTCGTGCGGGTTTCAAGTCCGTCCTGGCAGCCGAAGATGGACCGGCAATTCTCGCGCGATCGTTCTACGCGCACCTCTTCGTCGAGCATCCCGAGTTCCGCACCCTCTTTCCGGCTTCGATGGATCAGCAGCGCGAGCACTTCGTACGAGCACTCGCATACGTCTTCGACAACCTGAACAACGACGATCGGGTCGAACCGTTCCTGCAGCAACTGGGCCGTGATCACCGAAAGCACGGCGTGAACGGCTCGCATTTCCGAGCCGGTGGTTCCGCGCTGATCTCTGCGTTCCGCAATTTCGCGGGCAACGAACTGTGGACGGACGAGGTCGAGGCTGCATGGCACGAGACTCTGGCATGCATCACCGACAACATGGCTGTCGCAGCCGACTCCGACGAACTGCCGCCGTACTGGGGTGCGACCATCGTCGAGCATCACCGCGTCCTCGACGACCTCGCGATCATCAGGCTGCAACTCGACGAGGGCATCCACTATTTCCCGGGCCAGTACGTCAGTGTGCAGATTCCACAACGACCCAAGTTGTGGCGGTACCTCTCACCCGCCATCCCGTGCAACGCGCAAGGTGAGATCGAGTTTCACGTCCGACGCGTGTCGGGCGGTTGGGTCAGTCCAGCGATGGTCGCAGAATCCGTGGTCGGTGATCGCTGGGCGATCAGTCCCCCGCTGGGCGGGCTGCATATCGACCGGAACATCTCCGAGGACGTGCTCATGATCGCCGGTGGCACGGGGTTGGCACCGCTGCGGGCACAGATCATGGACATGGCCCGGCGCAGTAGGAACCCCCGGGTGCATCTGTTCATGAGCGGCACCTACCCATGCGATCTGTACGACGCGCGCACACTGTGGCAACTGTCGCTGTCGAATCCATGGCTGACGGTGGTTCCGGTCACCGACGAGGATGAAAACCCTTGGTGGCACACGGACCCGACGCCCGAGCTGCCGTACGGAATGCACCAACGACTGCACGGGTCCGTCGGAAAGGTTGTCACGAGATTCGGATCGTGGGCGGACCGACAGATTCAGATCTGCGGATCACCGTCGATGGTGCGGACGACGCTGTACGCCCTGCGCAAGGTGGGGACGCCGATGTCGCACGTACAACACGATCCACTGTAGGCAGCTCCGCTGCATGTGAGTGGAAATACGTGTCCCACTATGTATTTCCACTCACATGCGCGAGGCGCCTATATGTTCGCGCGACCCTGCCAGTACGGGTCGCGGAGCTTGCGCTTGTACAGTTTTCCGTTGGGATCGCGCGGAAGCTCGTCGACGTACTCCACCGATCTCGGGAGCTTGAACTTCGCCAGCCGCTCGCGGGCGAATGCGAGGAGCTCCTCGGTGAGAGCCTCGGACGGCTCGATCCCCACCTCCGGTTGCACGACCGCCTTGATCTCCTCGCCCCAATCGACATGCGGCACACCGAAGACCGCCACATCGGCGACTTTCGGGTGCGTGACCAGCTCGCCCTCGATCTCTGCCGGATAGATATTGACGCCGCCGGAGATGATCATGTCCGATTTGCGATCGCAGAGGAACAGATAGCCGTCCTCGTCGAGATAGCCGATGTCACCGAGGGTGAACATATCTCCGACGCGTGACTCCTCCGTCTTCTTCTTGTCGTGGTGATACTCGAAACTCGATCCGCCCATACGCATGTACACCTGGCCGGGTTCACCGACCGGAAGTTCGTTCCCGTCGTCGCCGAGCACGGTGACGACCGAATTGGGCCACGCGGTGCCGACCGAACCGGGTTTGCGTAGCCACTCCTCGCCGGAGATCACGGTGCCGCCGCCCTCGGTTGCCGCGTAGTACTCGGTGACAACCGGACCCCACCAGTGAAGCATTCGTCGTTTGACTTCCTTCGGACACGGAGCTGCACCGTGAATCATCACTCTCAGCGAGGAGACGTCGTACTTGCTTCGAACATCTTCCGGAAGCGCGAGAAGTCGGTGAAATTGCGTCGGAACCATGTGACTGTGTGTCACTCGGTGACGCTCGATCAACGCCAGCATCTCCTCCGGATCCCAACGATCCATCAGAACTACTTTGTGCCCCAATTGAATCGAGATGGCGACGAAGTTCAGCACCGCCGTGTGGTAGAGCGGAGACCCGCAGATGTGCACATGATCGTCGAAGGGCCGGATCCCGAAGATCGAGAAGAAGCCACTCGACGCCAGCGGTACCTGGTCGGGGTCGGCGCCGGTCAACGGACGCCGGACACCCTTCGGTTTGCCCGTCGTCCCGGAGGTGTAGAGCATGGGTCCACCGGCTGTGCGGATCTCGGGACGCTCGTCCGAGGTGCCGAGGTCGCGCAGCGGGGTGAAGCCGTCGATCTCACCGACGGAGTACCTGTTCGCGACGCCCGATTCGTCAGCAGCCTGACGGGCCGCCGCACTGAAACGACTCGAAGCGACAAAGGCTTTGGCGTCGCTGTCCTTCAGAATGTATGCAACCTCAGGGCCGGTCAGGTGCCAGTTGACCGCCACGATGTACAGGCCGGTTTGATACGCGGCGAAGTAGAACGCAACGAGGTCGGCACTGTTGTGCAGCATCATCACGACGCTGTCGCCGGGCCGTAGTCCCAACTCTTGCAGGCCTCGGCCGTACCTGTTGGCTTCGGAAACGAGTTGGCCGTACGTTCGGCTCTCGCCACCCGGATCCACGAGCGCGATTCGGTCGGGTTCCTCGGCTGCGATATTCCAGAGTCCACCGGTGCGTGTCTCAGTCTTCTGCTCGACCGTCATGGCCATCAATCTAGAACGTGTTCTACCGGTTCAGCAAGGCCCCCAGCTCGGCGACGCGCGACGGGGTGTGCGCAGTGACCAACAACATCGTCACCCCGGCATCACTCCAACGCTTCACCTCGCTGCGCACATGATCCTCGTCGCCGATGATCATCGTCTCGGCCACCATCTCGTCGGGGACCACCGCCGCGGCGTCGTCCTTGCGGCCGGCCCGGAACAGCCGCCCGATCTCCTCGACCTCGGGGCCGTAGCCCATTCTCCGGTAGACCTGCGCGTGGAAGTTCTCACTCGGCGCCCCCATTCCGCCCACGTACAACGCAATCGTCGGCTTGAGCTGGGCGATCGATGCCGCACGGTTGTCGGTAACGACCACCTGACACGTGGCCGCGATCTCGAAATCTTCCCGCGAACGACGCGCACCCGCGCGCGCGAAGCCCTCGTCGAGCCACTCGTCGTACATCGGCGCCAGCCGCGGCGAGTAGTAGATCGCGAGCCAGCCGTCGGCGATCTCAGCGGCCAGCGCCACGTTCTTCGGTCCCTCGGCGCCCAGCCAGATCGGCAGGTCCGCGCGCAAGGGGTGGGTGATCGGCTTGAGCGCCTTACCGAGCCCGGTGCCTCCCGCGGGCAGCGGATAATGCGGTCCGGGGCTGGTCACCGGCCCCTCCCGAGCCAGCACCTGACGCACGATGTCGACGTATTCGCGGGTACGAGCGAGCGGTTTCGCGAACGGGGTGCCGTACCACCCCTCCACCACCTGAGGCCCCGACACTCCCAGCCCCAGTACCGCCCGACCGCCGCTCAGGTGGTCGAGCGTCAACGCATGCATGGCGCAGCTGGTGGGGGTACGCGCAGACAGCTGCGCCACCGACGTACCCAGTCGAACCTTCGAGGTTCGCGAACCCCACCACGCGAGCGGAGTGAACGCGTCCGAGCCCCAGGATTCGGCCGCGAAGATCGCATCGAAGCCCGCCGCTTCGGCCGCGTCGACCAGTTCTCCGGTTCCCTCCGGAGGCTGCGCACCCCAGTATCCGAGCTGCAAACCGAGCTTCATGAAGGCGCCTTCCGTCGTCGTGGTCTTGCCACCATAATAAGAACCTGTTCTACTGAAAAAGTGACTATGGTGAATACACCACTCAGCGCACCTCTGAACAACGCCTTCGATTACACCCGATCTGTCGGGCCGACCATCGGGGCGTTCTTGACGGGCCTGCGCCGCAAACAGCTGACCGGCGGACGCGGAAGCGACGGACGCGTGTACGTCCCGCCACCCGAATACGATTCGGTCACAAAGGAACCCATCACCGAGTTCGTCGACGTCGGATCTTCCGGCACGGTGCTCTCGTGGTCGTGGGTTCCGAATCCGTACGACGGGCAACCCCTCGATCATCCCTTCGCCTTCGCGTTGATCCAGCTCGACGGAGCGGACACCGCGATACTGCATGCCGTCGACGCCGGTTCGTCGACAAACATGGCGACGGGAATGCGCGTCCATGCCCGATGGGCGGAGGATCGCGTCGGGGACATCCACGACATCGAGTGCTTCGAACCCGGAGAGGGCGACGACCAGCCTCACTCCACCGGCGATCCCGGCGCCGACGCCGTCACGATGATCACCACCCCGGTCCGACTGGAATACACGCACTCCGCCTCGGCCGAGGAGAGCTACTACCTGCGAGGGCTCGCCGAGGGCCGAATTCTCGGCGGTCGCACCGACTCCGACGGCAAGGTCTACGTGCCCCCGCGCGGCGCGAGCCCCACTGATGGTCGCCCGACCACCGAGCAGGTCGAGCTGCCGGACCGGGGCATCGTCACCACCTACTGCATCGTGAACGTGCCGTTCCTCGGGCAACGCATCACACCTCCGTACATCGCGGCATACGTGCTGCTCGACGGCGCCGACATCGCGTTTCTGCATCTGATCCTCGAATGCGATCCCGCGGATGTACGCATGGGCATGCGGGTCGAGGCGAAGTGGAAGCCCCGCGAAGAGTGGGGCTACACACTCGAGAACATCGAGTACTTCCGCCCGACGGGTGAGCCCGACGCCGAGTACGACTCCTACAAGCATCACCTCTGAGAGGCGAAGATGACCGATATCGCAGTGGTGGGCTTCGCCCAGGCGCCGAACGTCGCCGAAACCGCAGGTACCACCAACGGCGTCGAAATGCTGGTGCCGTGTTTTGCGCAACTGTATGCCGAACTCGGCATCACCAAGTCCGACATCGGATTCTGGTGCTCTGGTTCCTCCGACTATCTTGCTGGGCGGGCGTTCTCGTTCATCTCGGCGATCGACGCCATCGGCGCCGTCCCCCCGATCAACGAGTCCCACGTCGAGATGGACGCCGCCTGGGCGTTCTACGAGGCGTGGATCAAACTGATGACAGGCGAGGTGGACACCGCGCTGGTCTACGGCTTCGGCAAGTCCTCCGCCGGCACGCTCGCGAAGGTGCTGGCGATGCAGCTGGACCCCTACCTGATCGCACCACTCTGGCCGGATGCCGTGTCACTGGCTGGAATACAGGCACGCGCCGGTATCGACGCCGGGAAATGGGACGAGCGAGCGATGGCCGAAGTCGCGGTCCGAAACCGATCGAACGCGCATCCGCTGGCCCAACTGTCCGACCCGCTCGAACTCGAGTCCATTCTGCGCTCGGACTACATCGCCGATCCCCTGCGCGCGCACGATTGCGCGCCGGTCACCGACGGGGCGTCGGCGATCGTTCTCGCCGCAGGCGACCGCGCACGGTCGCTTCGAGAGCGCCCGGCGTGGATCACCGGCATCGAACACCTCGTCGACTCCCCCAACATCGGTGTCCGCGATCTCACGAGCGCACCGTCGGCCTACAACGCGGCGCTGAAGGCGTCGGGCGGCGACCTGGCGAGCATCTCGGCCGCAGAACTACACGCACCGTTCACGCATCAGGAGCTGATTCTGTCCCAGTGGCTGCCGAGTGAGACGACGATCAATCCATCCGGCGGCCCACTCGTCGGGAATCCGATGTTCTCGGCGGGGCTCGAACGCATCGGCCACGCCGCCACCCGAATATTCGACGGTTCGGACTCTCGCGTCCTCGCGCATGCCACCAGCGGGCCTCTGCTGCAACAGAATCTCGTCGCGGTCATGGAGGGCAGATAGGTGAGCAAGAACCCAGCCGCAGTCATCGGCACCGGGCAGACGCACTACGTCGCCAAACGTCACGACGTGTCGATGTCCGGAATGCTTCGTGAGGCGATCGACCGGGCGATGCTCGATGCGGAGGTCACCTGGGACGACATCGACGCGGTCGTTGTCGGCAAGGCCCCAGACCTGTTCGAGGGCGTGATGATGCCGGAGCTGTTCATGGCCGACGCCATCGGCGCCACCGGGAAACCGCTGCTCCGCGTACACACAGCCGGTTCTGTCGGCGGTTCCACCGCCGTGGTCGCGAGTTCTCTCGTCACCTCGGGAGTGCATCGTCGGGTGCTTGCGGTGGCGTGGGAGAAGCAGTCCGAGAGCAATGCGATGTGGGCGCTGTCGATTCCGGTGCCGTTCAACATGCCGGTCGGAGCCGGTGCGGGCGGCTACTTTGCGCCGCACGTCCGCTCGTACATCCGACGCTCCAACGCGCCCGAACACATCGGGGCGATGGTTGCCGTCAAGGACCGCCTCAACGGCAGCAAGAACCCGTACGCGCACCTGAATCAACCGGATATCACGCTCGAATCGGTGCAGGCCTCGCAGATGCTGTGGGACCCGATCCGATACGACGAGACCTGCCCGTCCTCCGACGGTGCCTGCGCGGTCGTCATCGGCGACGAGGACACCGCCCGCGCCCGAGAAGCCGACGGCAAGACCGTCGCCTGGATTCATGCCACCGCCATGCGAACCGAGCCGACCACGTTCTCGGGCAGGGACCAGGTCAACCCGCAGGCCGGTCGAGATGCCGCTGCCGCCCTGTGGAAGTCGGCCGGTATCAGTGACCCGCTCACCGAGATCGACGTCGCCGAGATCTATGTACCCTTCTCCTGGTTCGAGCCGATGTGGCTCGAAAACCTCGGCTTCATGGCCGAGGGGCAGGGTTGGAAGCTCACCGAGGCCGGTGACACGGCCATCGGGGGCAAACTCCCGGTCAACTGTTCCGGCGGCGTGCTCTGCTCCAACCCGATCGGCGCGTCGGGCATGATCCGATTCGCCGAGGCCGCCATGCAGGTGATGCACCGAGCCGGCGACCATCAGGTGGCCGACGCCAGGAAAGCGCTGGGCCACGCGTACGGCGGCGGCTCCCAGTACTTCTCGATGTGGGTCGTGGGAAGTGAGCAGCCGTGAAGTACACCGTCGGCATCGCGATGACGCCGTTGAACGAGTTGACCACGCTGGCGCAGACTGCGGAGGAGTGCGGCTACTCCTCGATCGCACTCCCGGACTCGCTGTTCTACATGAAGACTCAATCCGCCGACTACCCGTACACCTCCGACGGTTCTCGAATGTGGAACGCAGAGACGCCGTGGGTCGACCCGCTGATCGCTGCAGCCGCGATGGGGGCGGTCACCTCGCGCATCGAGTTCTACACTCAGGTCCTCAAACTGGGGTCCCGCAATCCGGTGCTGCTTGCACGTCAGGTCGGCTCGGTTGCGGCGATGACGGGCAACCGATTCGGGTTCGGCGTCGGAATAGGTTGGGCACCCGAGGAGTTCGAGTGGTGCGGTGTGCCGTACGCCAAACGTGGCAAGCGTGTCGATGAGATGATCGAGGTCATCACGCTCATTCTCGGCGGCGGAATGGTCGCCCATCACGGCGAGTTCTACGATTTCGACGATTTGCAGATGAGTCCCGCACCGACCAAGCCCGTTCCCTTCTATGTGGGCGGGCACACCGACGTCGCGCTTCGTCGGGCCGCGCGGGTCGGTGACGGATGGACCTCGGCGATGATCAAGTTCGATGACCTGGTGGCGGTCATCGCGCGCCTTCGTGAGCTGCGCGCCGAATACGGTAGAGCGGACGAGCCATTCGAGATCCAGACCGTCTGCATCGACCGATTCGGGCGGGACGGCTACGCGGAACTCGAGGACGCCGGCGTCACCGACATCATCACGGTGCCGTGGATCTTCGACGGAATCGGCTTCGACGGCCCGCTCGCGGACAAGCAGGATTCTCTGCGGAAGTTCGCCGACAAGTACCTTTAGGCGCCTAGCGACGCATGTGCGCGGAAATACATAGCCTGCTATGTATTTCCGCGCACATGCGCTTCAGTGCCTAACCGGGCATCCACCCGTGTAATCGACCTGGAATTCCTTGACCCCGTTGATCCATCCCGATCGCAAGCGACGAGGATCGCCGAGCTTGGAAATATCCGGAATGTGGTCGGCGATCGCATTGAACATCAGGTCGATCTCCATCCGAGCAAGATTGGCACCGATGCAGTAGTGCGCGCCGTGGCCACCGAAACCGACGTGCGGGTTGGGGTCTCGCATGATGTCGAACTCGAGCGGGTTCTCGAAGACGTCTTCGTCGAAGTTCGCGGAGCCGTAGAACATCGCCACACGATCGCCGGCCTTGATCGTCGTACCGTTCAGATCGAAGTCCTCCTTGGCGGTGCGCTGGAAAGCGACGATCGGCGACGCGTAGCGGACGATCTCGTCGGCGGTGGTTTCCGGACGTTCCTTCTTGTACAGCTCCCACTGATCCGGATTCTCCATGAACGCCGCCATCCCGTGCGTGATCGCGTTGCGAGTGGTTTCGTTGCCCGCCACTGCCAGAATGATGACGAAGAAGCCGAACTCCTCCGGCGCCATGTGATCGCCGTCGATGTCGGCGTTGATGAGCTTGGTGATGATGTCGTCCTTCGGACACTTCCGGCGCTCGTCGGCCATCTGGTACGCGTACCCCAGGACCTGGGTCGACGCCTCCACCGGATCGATATCGAACTCCGGGTCGTCATAGGACGTCATCTCGTTCGACCAGTCGAAGATCTTCCTCCGGTCTTCCTGGGGAATCCCGATGAGATCGGCGATCGCCTGCAACGGGAGTTCCGAGGCGATCTCGGTGACGAAGTCACCGGTCGGATTCTCGGCCGCCCTCTTCACGATTTCGTTCGCACGCCGCTCCAGCTCGTCACGCAGGCCGTTGATCGACTTGGGCGTGAATCCCTTGGACACGAGCTTGCGCGTCTTGGTGTGCTGCGGCGCATCCTGATTGAGCATCACGAACCGTTGCAGTTCGATCTGTTCACGAGTGATGTCGTCGTTGAAGCGCGGTAGCGCGGTGTTCTCGTAGCTCGAGAACACATCGCTCCGTTTCGAGATCTCCTTGATGTCTGCGTGCTTGGTCACGACCCAGTAGCCCTCATCGTGGAATCCGCCTACGGTCGGCGGCTGCGGGCACCACCAGATCGGCGCAGTCTTGCGCAGCTCAGCGAACTCTTGCACGGGTATGCGCTGTTCGTAGATGTCCGGATCTGTCGGATCGAAGCCCTCGGGAAGTTGTGGACGAGCGAGGTCCGGTCGTACGTCTGTCACTGCAGTCTCCTGATGGTTCCTCGGTCACTCCGCAGCCTGCACCGCTGGATTGTCCGCAGGGCTGCGCTTAAGTGAAACACGTTCTAGATTTATTCAAACACAACGCTGCTGTGCAAGGAAGAAGATCGCTTGCCATATTTCAAGAACGTGTTCTACTTTTGAGTGAGTAGAAAGGAGCCCACCGTGGGCAATCCCGTAATCGTCGAGGCAGTGCGCACCCCCATCGGCAAGCGAGGAGGGTGGCTCTCCGGACTGCACGCGGCCGAATTACTCGGCCTCGCCCAGCACGGCGCGCTGGACCGCCTGGGTCTCGACCCGGCAATGGTCGAGCAGGTCATCGGCGGATGCGTCACGCAAGCAGGCGAGCAGTCGAACAACATCACGCGCACGGCGTGGCTACACGCCGGACTGCCCTGGCAGAGCGGATGCACCACTGTCGACGCACAATGCGGGTCGGCTCAGCAGGCCACCCACCTCGTGGCGGGTCTGATCTCGATCGGGGCGATCGACGCCGGAATGGCATGTGGCGTCGAGGCGATGAGCCGAGTTCCCCTGGGCGCGAACGTCGGCGACAACGCAGGGTCGAGACGTCCGGACTCCTGGGAGATCGACCTTCCCAATCAGTTCGAGGCGGCCGAGCGGATCGCGCGACGGCGCGGCCTCTCTCGAAGCGATCTCGAAACCCTCGGTGTCCGGTCGCAGGCAGCGGCCAAGCGCGCGTGGGAGGAGGGGCGCTTCGACCGCGAAACGTTGCAGGTACGAATCGGTGACGACGTAGTCACGCGAGATCAGGGACTGCGTGACACCACTGCCGAATCCCTGGCCAAGCTCAAGCCGGTCATCGAGGGCGGGCTGCACACCGCGGGCACGTCCTCACAGATTTCCGACGGCGCCGCCGCGGTCATCGTCATGGACGAGGAGCGGGCCCGAGAACTCGGCTTCACCCCACGTGCACGCATCGTTTCGCAGTGCCTCGTCGGCGCCGAGACCGAGTTCCATCTGGACGGGCCGGTGCAGGCGACCACACGGGTGCTCGAACGCAGCGGCATGAAGATGGGCGACCTCGACCTGTTCGAGATCAACGAGGCGTTCGCCTCGGTTCCCTTGTCGTGGGCGTCGGTACACGAGCCCGACATGGACAAGGTCAACGTCAACGGGGGCGCGCTTGCGCTCGGCCATCCGGTCGGAAGTACTGGTGCACGGCTCATCACCACCGCCCTGCACGAACTCGAACGCCGGGACGGGTCCACCGCTCTGATCACGATGTGCGCGGGGGGCGCCCTGTCCACGGGAACGATCATCGAACGGATCAGCTGAGTCGGATCACCTGGTCCGGATCAGCTGGGCCGGATCAGCCCTTGGCAGCGATGCGGGCCCGAACCTCGGGTCGTCGCAGCGGCGGCACCGTGGGCGGCGGCTGACGTCGCTCCGGCAGGGCGTCCAGGAGACGATGGGTCGTGGCGGTCACTTCGGCGACGGCGATCTCGAAGGCGTCGCGAGTGGCGTCGGACGTCTTATGGACGCCGCTGATCTTGCGTACGTACTGGCGCGCCGCGGCCTCGATCTCCTCGTCGGTCGCGTGCGGTTCGAGCCCGCGCAGCGTGGTGATGTTTCGGCACATGCAGATCACGATAGTCCTCGGTCAGATCCGTAGCAGCCCTTCGAGTGCACCCATGCACAGGCGCTTGACATCGCTTTCTGTGATCGTTTTGCGGTCGAGCCAATCCAGGCACACCGTCCGCACGAACGACACCCATCCTCGCAGTGCAGTCTTGGTCACTTCATCGTCACGCACCTCCGCGGGCAGCGCCGCGAGAATGCGTTCCTGCTGGATGTCGAGCTCGGCCGTCAGGATCGACTGGATCTCCGCATCCCCCAGCATTGCGCCGCGATTGATGGCGCGGACACCGTGCTCGTGTTCTACCGAATATCGAAAGTAGGCATCGAGTCCCGCCGCAACCTGCTCGGCGACGGGCAGCGAGGTATCAGGGGCGGTGATCTCGAGTATGCGGGCGGACTCGACCTTCAGTATCTCGGCGAAGAAGTCTCGCTTCGACGAGAAGTAGTGGTACATCAGCCCCCGGGAGACACCCGCGAGGTCGGCGACCTCCTCGATCCACACCTCGTCGTAGGGCCTGTCCGCGAACAGCCGTGACCCGATGTCGAGCAACTGTTTCCTGCGCTGAACCGGGGTGAGCCGTCTGCGCGGACTGATCGTTTCCGCATGCTCCACGCCAGTAAGACTACTTGACACCGGTTCAGTAAGGAGTAGGTTCGCTATTGCATCCCAGTTCAGTAACAAGCGAAGAGGTCGCCATGGTCGCCGACATCGCAACACGCCCACCCGCACTCCCCCATCCGCCGAGGCGAGTGCCCTTCATCGGCGACGTCGTGGGCGTCCACGCGTCGACCCCGGTCCAGGACTCGATAGCCCTCGCCGAGACACTCGGCCCGATCTTCGAGCGCGTGGTGATGGGCCGACAATTCGTCATCGTCGCCGGCGCCGACCTCGCCGGCGAGCTGTGCGACGAGAACCGGTTCGTCAAGCACGTCGCCCCGGCGGTCGAAGGACTCCGGTCTGTCGGCGGGGACGGACTGTTCACCGCCTACTCCCACGAGCCCAACTGGCGCAAAGCCCACGACCTGCTCCGGCCCGCGTTCACCGCAAGCGCGATGCGTAGCTATCACGACATCATGGTGTCGGTCTCCTCGGAACTCGTCACCCGATGGCAGTCGCGATCGACCGTCGACGTCTCCGCCGACATGACGAAGCTGACCCTCGAGACCATCGGCCGCACCGGCTTCAGCTACACCTTCGACTCCTTCACCCGCGAAAAACCGCACCCCTTCGTCGACGCCATGGTGGGCGTCCTGAGCCACAATCAGCGCCGTGAACTCTTCCCCATACCGTGGCTCGCGAACGTGGTCTACCGTCGAGCGGACCGCAAGAACGACAAAAACCAGCGCTACCTCGCCGAAATCCTCGACGACATCATCCGCACCCGGCGCGATGAGGAAACAGGCTCCACTCCCGGCCTGACGGATCTGCTCGACATCATGCTCGATGCCGCCCGCGACGCGGACAACCCGAATGCCCTCAGCGAGATCAACATTCGGCACCAGATTCTGACGTTCCTCATCGCCGGACACGAAACCACCTCGGGTGCGCTCTCGTTCGCGCTCTACTACCTCGCACACAACCCCGACATCATGGCGGCCGCTCGCGCCGAAGTCGACGAGGTGTGGGGATCCGAGTCACCGACGTTCCAACAGGTTCCCAAACTGAGGCTGGTGCGCCGCATCCTCGACGAAGCTCTGCGACTATGGCCGACCGCGCCGGCATTCGCCAGAGAGGCACGTGAGGACACCGTCATCGGGGGAAACTACGAGATGAAGAAGGGCGACTGGGCGCTCGTGCTCATCCCTGGATTGCACCGCGATCCGGTATGGGGTGAGGACACCGATCGATTCGATCCGGACCGCTTCCTCTCGGCCAACGTTCGAGCACGGCCGGGGCACGTCTACAAGCCGTGGGGCACCGGAGAACGCGCGTGCATCGGAAGACAATTCGCCATCCATGAAGCCGTTCTGGTTCTCGGGACGATCCTTCAACGCTTCGAGTTCCGTGCCGACCCGGCGTACCAGCTGAAGATCGAGGAACGCCTGACGCTGATGCCGAAGAACTTCGAGCTGCAGATTTCAGTCCGGCAGTAGCGGGACCGTCAGGCCCGAGTTCCGGCCCAGCAGCACGCCCCTCGTCAACGCCTTCTTCCCGAACTTGCTGTGGACACAGTCGAGGGCGAGGTCGAGTGCAGACGCACTCGGTGCGTCCTGTTCCTTCTCGAATTGCAGCTCGAGTTGTTCGGCTCCGCTGCGCTCGATGTTGGCAACAGTGACTCCGACCAGCGTGATTCCCTGCTCCGCAATCAACGATGCGGCCTCGCGCAGCAGGGCAAGCGCGGCGTCGAGAATGTCCTGGGTGTCAGCGGTTGCGCGAGTCAGCGTGTGCGAGCGCGTGATCTTGGTGAAATCGGCGAACCGTAGCCGAAGCACCACCGTCCGCCCCGTCCGATCCGCCGCTCGCATCCGCTGGGTCACCCGATCCACCAGCGCGATCAGCGAGACCTCCACATCTTTCGGCGACGTCGGTCCGCGGCCGAGGGCGTGCTGAGCACCGATCGAGCTACGGCCGCGGTACATCTGCACCTGCCGGGGATCGCGGTTGTTCGCCAGCGAGTAGAGATGATGCCCCGCGCCCTTTCCCAGAATCGCCACGATGGACGCCTCGGTCTGCGTGGCGATGTCGCCAACGGTTCGAATGTCGAAGGCATGCAGTTTCTCGGCAGTCGCCTTGCCGACTCCCCACAGCCTTTCGATACCGAGAGGATGAAGAAACTCCAGTTCACGGCCCGGTTCGACGAGCAACAAGCCGTCGGGCTTGCCAACTGCGCTCGCCACTTTCGCAAGGAACTTGGTGCTCGCGATGCCCACCGTGATGGGCAGTCCGACCTGCTCCTTCACCTCCCGGCGAAGCCGCTCGGCCACCTGCACCGGCGTCCCGCGGATCCTACTCAGACCGGTGACGTCGAGGAATGCCTCGTCGACGGAAATACCCTCGACCAACGGGGTGGTGTCACGAAAGATCTCGAAGACGGCTCGGCTGGCCTCGATGTAGGCGTCCATCCTCGGCGGCACGACGATCGCGTGTCGGCACAACGCTCTCGCCTGGGCGCCACTCATCGGGGTACGCACGCCGAAAGCCTTCGCCTCGTAGCTGGCCGCGAGCACCACTCCGCCGCCGACGAGCACGGGCTTGCCCCGAAGGCGAGGGTCGTCGCGCTGCTCGACGGACGCGTAGAACGAGTCGAGATCGGCGTGCATGATCACGAGCCTCATGCTCCCACGAGGGTCCGACAGTAATGATGCCTACAACCGTCGAGCGAGGTACTCCGAGCCGCGCGGGGAGAGTCGATAACCCTCGGGCAAGCTTCGCGTGAGCCCGAGGTCTTTGAGCTTGCGGACGTTGCGCTTGAAGACTGCCTTGTCCAACTCGCCACGAAGCGACTCGGCATGCAGGCCGGGATGCTGGTGGATGGCGAGAAGAGTGCGGCGTGTCCATGCGCCGTGGCGGCTCGACTGATCGAGTCGGGCCAGGCGTCGATCCAAGTTTGCGCAGTCCTCATCGGTAAGGGCTTCGTCGTCACCGAGATCGACGCGAGTGTCGGGCCCGTCCCACGTCAGCTCGATCTTGAAGACAGGATCGGCGGGGTCGCCCCGGAAGGTCTTGACGAGTTCGTCTTTCGATGCCGCCCCCGCCGCCTGTGCCTGTTGCTCGGTGATGTCTCCAACCGCGATCACCGAGATGTCTCCCACTGCGACTACGCCGGCCGTGCTTCGAAATGTGTTGCCTGGCTTCACACGCAGGGTCTTCCAGCGCCGGAAGGCGAGCGAGACACTGCCGTCGGCGACGCCGGCGGCCACTCGGCTCGTGAGTATCATGCGCGCTCCCGTCGACACCCCTCGACCGTCATAGCGATACTGTATTACGGAACCGATTCGAGTTCTCACTTTCGCGGATCGGCGCAATGGGCGGCGACGGTTGTTGCAGTCGCAGTGGTTATTCCGGCTCTCATTCGGGATCGGGAAACGTGTCGGACCCATCACTTACACTCGCAAGTATGTTCGAATCGGGGGATTTCGAGGGTGTCGTCTTGGACACCGACGTGTGTGTCGCGGGGATACTCGGCGTGCTCGCGCGCGACGCTTACAGAGAGAACATCGAGCGTGCCCGCATCGTCGAATCGGTCTGCGAGGTAGTCGAGTTCCGGCTCGTGGACGCGGAGAGGCGTTACGGGGACCCGTCCGATGCGCACCGTGAGGCACTGTGCGAGATCGCGACGGCACTGAACATCTCACTCGATGTCGCCCGCAAGCTCGTCGGGGTCGCCGAGCGCCTCAACTGGATGCCGCTGACTGCTATTCGGTTCGTGTGCGGGACCCTCGACTACACCAAGGTCTTGGTGTTGACCTCGATGCTCAGCAAAGCCAGCGAGGAGACGATCAGAGCCATCGAACACCAGTGTGTTGCGGCGGCGGAACGGTTGAACCTGAACTGTCCTGGGACTGGTGGAGACCGTGATCTCACCAGGAGAATGCAGGTATGGGTGCACCAAGGAAGTTCGATGCCGAGACGCGTGAGCGGGCGGTTCGGATGTATCGGGACCGTCTGGCCGGGGCCGGTGACACCAAGGTCGCCGCTCGGAAACACGTCGGAGCGTTGCTCGATATCAATCCCGCGACGATTCGGAATTGGGTCGAGAAGGACGAGCCGCCGAGCGGTCAGAGTGAGGCCGAACCTGGCGTTGATCGCGACGCCGAGCTGAAAGCGTTGCGGCGCGAGAACTCTGAATTACGAAGAGCCAATGAGATTCTCAAGACGGCGTCAGCGTTTTTCGCAGCGGCGGAGGTCGACCGCCGACTTCGGTGATCGTCGACTACATCGACGAGTACCGCCACCGTTTCGGGGTCGACCCGATCTGCTCCGTGCTCCGCGAGCACGGCATCAAGATCGCCCCGTCCACCTATTACGCCGCAAAGAAGCGCGGCGCCGTCTCCGCAGCCGCTCTCGAGGAGGCGTACGCCGCGAACACCGTGCACCGGCTCTACGTGGCCAACAGGCGGCTCTACGGGATGCGGAAAATGTGGCACGCAATGAAACGCGCTGGTCACGATGTCGGCCGTGATCAAGTCGGTCGGTTGATGACGATCTGTGGCGCGGTCGGCGTCGTCCGCGGGCGGCGGCGCACGGTGACCACCCAGTCGGACGATCGCGCGCCTCGACACCCAGATCTGATCGATCGTCAGTGGGGTGCTTCGAGCCGTCCGGATCAGTGGTGGGTTGCTGACTTCACGTATTGCTGGACGTTGGCTGGATTCGTCTACACATCGTTCGTAGTCGATGTGTTCTCACGCCGCATTCTTGGTTGGCGGGTGATGGCGACGAAGGCGACACCGTTGGTGTCAGGGGTACTGGAGCAAGCCTTGTTCACTCGCAGACGCTCCGATTTCGCATTCACTGCAACAGGTTTGGTACATCACTCCGATGCCGGCTCGCAATATACGTCGCTTGCCTTCACCGAGGCGTTGATCGAATCCGGACTTGCCGGATCCATCGGAAGCGTCGGTGATGCGCTCGACAACGCGTTGATGGAATCAACGATCGGGCTGTACAAAACCGAGCTGATCGACCGGCAGAAGTCGTGGGCCGGTCGGGCCGAGATCGAACGGGAAACCGCGTCGTGGGTGCATTGGTTCAACACCAGTCGCCTGCACTCCTCGATCGGCTACGTTTCGCCCGTCGACTATGAAAACGAGTACCGTCAGCAATGCTCGACCGCCACCTCCGACCGCGAAGTGGCTTGAACCAGATCTCCATCAGATCCAGGACAGTTCAGTTGCATCGCCAGCACAGCGTCTGCAGGTTGTCCTCCGTGGACATTCCGCCCCTGGATACGGGGATGATGTGATCCACTTCGAGCAGGAGATGAGGCTCAGCCGCGAGCGAGATTTTGCAGTATCGGCAGGTGTGATTGTCCCGTTCCTTGATCAGGTTGCGGAGTCTGGTGGTCATCAAAGCACGCTGGCCAGCGGCGCTCTTTTTCCAGCGGATCTTTAGGGACAAAGTCTCGACCAGTGCATCGATCGTCGGGCTGTTCAAGGTAAATGTCGTTCGCTGCGAGCTGTTTCCGCCCGCACTGACGTATTCGAAAATGTAGACGGGGTACGGAACGGTGATCGGCGACAGCTCGACGCCAACCTGCTTCATAAAATCCTTTGCGAAGAATTTCAAAATGAACGCCGGCGGGTTAACCGCCACGGTAATGCTTGCCTCGCGCTCCTGGAGGTTACTGATGGCTTCCTCCAAGCCCGCGATGCTTTCGCCGAGATCTTCCACGTTGACGAGATGAGCCTCGTCAGCTTTGATGCCGAAATATTTCATGACGTACTTGATTGGGTCTGCGCTGGCGTTACGAACTACCTGCAGTGAGCAATTGTGCACATTCGGGGCTTGGTAGTTGGCGACGTTGCGGTCCCGGCGGTAGTTCCAATGGCTGGTGTTCTGAAACGATGCAAGATGCGCTTGCCCGCCCGTGGCTGACGCACCCAGGTCGAATGTTCCACGACTGCGGATCTCTGCCACGTAGCCGGCGATCGCGTTGTGTTCGGCAACGAACGATGCGATCGCATTCTTGTGGGCCAGGAACTCATCGCTGGCGAAGTAACGCACCTTGAGTATGTAGAGGATGGCGCAGGCCACCCCGACGGTCACAATCGATACGACGACTAGCGTCGCGAACCCCTCCATAGCTGAGCGCCCCCCGTTCACTTGTTCGCGTGCCAGCGCTCCGCAATTTAACAGGTGTGGAAATAGCCGCACAGCTGGTTCCACATTTTCAGTTGTGGCAACCCGCGAATTCGGCCGTCGATGCTGGTCGTCAGTTACCAGATCTCGGAACCACATCTAGCCCGGTCGGTCCAGCCGGTACACGTAGTGCAATGGCGGGTCGATCGGGTTGTCCGGTTCGAGTTGTGCCTCGCCGATTCGCCGGAAACCCACCTTCTCGAGCACCCGCCACGATGCGATGTTCCCGGCCGAGACGGGCACGATGATCGTGTTCGCGGCAGGGTGGGTCTCCCAGGTGTCACGGACGAATGCACCGATCAGCTTGGTTCCGCGCCCCGAGGATATCTGCGAAAGTTCACCGATGAAGTAGTCGATGGTGAGGGCATCACCGGGAACGTCGACGGATGCACCGATGGCTGCCGACTCCTCGGGGTAGTCCACCCAACGGCTGCGTTGAGCATGCGCGAAGGCCACACCGTCTTCGAACGCCAGGAAGTCCTCGGCCGGTTCCTCTCCGCGCGAGGTGGGACCGAAATCGCGCTCGACCGCCTCCGGGGTGAACTCCTGATTCCACCACCGGGCGACGTGCGGCTGCGAGAGCCACTCACCGAGGAGCGGGAAATCGGCCGGCACCACACGTCGGAACGTGATCATGCAGGTCAGAATACCTGCGTATCACAACCACGTGTCCGAGGACGTCGCGGTCAGGAACGCTTCGAGGTCGTCGCGCCACGGGGCGGGGACAGTCTTGTCCGGCTCGATGCCGGTGTATTGGCCCCGATAGAACAGCAGTGGCCGCTCACCGTTGATCTCGCCGAGTGAATGCACGCGTCCGACGACGATGACGTGGTCGCCGCCGTCGTGGACCGTTTCGGTGGTGCAGTCCACGTGCGCGAGCGAACCATCCAAAATCGGCGACCCGAGCGGCGACGGCGACCAGCCGACACCGGCGAACTTGTCCGGTTCGCGCGATCCGAACCTCGCGCAGGTGTCCTGCTGATCCTCGCCCAACACGTTGACGGCGAAGCGGCCGCTGCGTTCGATAGCGGCCCACGACCGAGAATTCTTGGTCGGGCAGAACAACACCAGAGGGGGGTCGAGCGAGAGTGCCGCGAACGACTGGCACGCGAACCCCACCGGGGTGTCCTCGTCCACCGTTGTCACGATGGTGATCCCGGTACAGAACTGCCCGAGCACGGTTCTGAAGGTGCGGGGATCGAACGTCATTACTTCATTCCCACCGAGAAGTCGTGACCCCACAGACTCACTGCGGTGCTCTCCCGAGCGACCCACTCCGAATCCTCGACCTGTCTTCCCTCGCAGCCGAATTCGATGTCGAATCCGCCCGGTGTCTTCATGTAGAACGACAGCATCAGATCGTTGACGTGCCGTCCCAGCGTCGCCGACATCGGCACCTTCTTGCGCAGGGCGCGATCGAGCGCCAGTCCGACGTCGTCGGAGTTCTCGACTTCGATCATGAGGTGCACGATGCCGCTCGATGTCGGCATCGGCAGAAATGCCAGGCTGTGATGCCGCGGGTTGCAGCCGAAGAAGCGCAACCATGCGGGTGGGCCATCGGCCGGTCGGCCCATCATCTGCGGTGGCAGTCGCATCGAATCTCGCAGGCGGAATCCGAGAACGTCTCGATAGAAGCGAAGCGAGGCATCGTCGTCGTCGGTCGAGAGCACGACATGCCCGAGGCCCTGCTCACCGGTGACGAACCGGTGTCCGTACGGGCTCACGACGCGACGATGCTCCAGCGCGGCGCCGTGAAAGGCTTCGAGGGTGTTGCCCGAGGGATCCTCGAAGATGACGAGCTCGTCCACACGCCGGTCCTGCACCTGCTCGGCGGTTCCCTCTTTGTACGGGACACCGGCATTGTCGAGCGAGGTCCGGATCTCTTGCAGCTCGGCAGCATTGGCAGTTTCCCAACCGGATACCAGCAAGCGGTCCTTCTCCCCCGGCACGATTACCAGGCGCGCCGGAAAATCGTCCATGCGCAGGTACAGCGCTCCGGGCACGGCGCCCTTGCCCTCGACCATGCCGAGGACTTTCAATCCGTACTGACGCCAGGCATCCATATCGGTTGCCTCGATGCGCATGTAGGCGAGTGATCTGATTCCCACGGCTCAATTCCCCTCGGTCAAGAATGCGGTGGTGAGGCGGTTGAATTCGTCCGCCACCTCGACCTGAGCCCAGTGTCCGCAGCGGCCGAACACGTGCAGCTGCGCTCGCGGAATGGTTTTCAGCGCTACCAAAGCTCCGTCGATGGGGTTGACGCGGTCTTCCCGACCCCAGATCAGCAGTACCCGTTGGCGGAGTTTGTAGGCCTCGCGCCAGAGCATGCCCTTCTCGTAGTCGGCCCCGGCGAAGGACTTGCCCATTGCCTTCATCGCTGCCAGCGACTCCGGCGTCGATGCCTGCTCGTACCGTTGGTCTACCAACTCGTCGGTGATCAGCGTTTGGTCGTAGACCATCACCTTCAGAAACGCTGCCAACTTTTCCTTCGACGGCCCAGGGGGCGCGGAGAAATTCCCCAGGTTCTTGACGCCCTCGGTCGGGTCCGGTGCGAACAGATTGATGCTCAACCCTCCGGGGCCCATGAGCACCAATCTTCCTGCACGCTCCGGATAGTCGAGAGCGAACCGCACTGCCGTGCCGCCGCCCAGCGAATTACCCAGAAGGTGCACCCGCTTGATCTCGAGATGATCGAGCAGATCCTTCAGCGCCGAACTGCTGTGCACGAAGTACTGCGGATGCTGTGTCGGTTTGTCCGATCTGCCGAATCCCGGTTGGTCGACGCACAACACGTGGAACTGCCGCGCGAGTACTTCGATATTTGCCGCGAAGTTCGACCATCCCGAAGCGCCAGGTCCTCCGCCGTGCAGAAGGACGATCGTGGTCTCGTTGCCGACGCCTGCCTCGTGGTAGTGCAGCGTGAGATCGTCTCGTACACGAGCGTATTTCGACGTCGACTCGTAGGTGATGTGTTCGGTCACCGCGGTCATACCATCGTGTCCTTGATCGGGAGGCCGAACTCGCCTCCACCGAACATCTGGTACGCCCGCTCCGGATCGTTGGCCGCATGTACGCGTCCAGCGTGTGCGTCACGCCAGAACCGTTGCAGCGGTGCACCGTTCTGCAAGGCCGTTGCTCCTGCGCTCTCGAACAGCAGGTCGATGGACGCGACCGATCTACCAGTGGCGCGGACTTGATCGCGTCGGGCACGGAGCCTGAGCTCCATCGGCACCTCCTCGCCGGCTTTCAACAGCGCGTACTCGTCGGCCACATTGCCCGACAACTGACGCCATGCTGCGTCGATATCGCTGCTCGCCTCGGCAATGCGCACCTTCGCGAACGGATCATCCTTGCCGGTTTCGCCGACGAAAGCTTTGCGAACACGCTTGCCCTGATGCTCCACATGGGCGGCGTACGCGCCCTCTGCCATTCCGACTATGGGTGCCGAAATGGTCGTCGGATGGATTGTTCCCCAGGGCATTCTGTATACCGGCGCGGTGTTGCGTTCGAGGCCCTCGGCCGTGTGATCGTTCATCTTCTTGAAGCTCAGCACGCGGTGCGTCGGGACGAACTTGTCCTCGACCACCACTGTGTTGCTGCCCGTCCCGCGCAGGCCGACGACATTCCAGACGTCGTCGATGCGGTAGTCCTCGCGGGGAACGAGGAAGGTGACGAAGTCGACGGGGCGTCCGTCCTTGATGACCGGCCCGCCCAGCATGGCCCAGGAAGCGTGATCACAGCCCGAGGACCACTGCCAGGCTCCCGACAGGCGATAGCCACCGTCGACGACGGTGCCTGCCCCCATCGGTGCGTACGAGGAGGAGATGCGGACATCGGCGTCGAGCCCCCACACGTCCTCCTGCGCCTGCTGCGAGAACAGTGCGAGGTGCCAGTTGTGCACACCGATGATCGAGGACACCCAACCTGTCGACCCGCACGCGCTCGCGATCTTTTTCACTGCCGAGTAGAACAGGACCGGGTCCTCCTCGTAGCCGCCCCACTGCGCCGGTTGCAGCAGACGGAAGAAACCCGACTCCTGTAGCGACTTGACCGTCTCCTCTGGGAGCCGACGTAGGTCCTCGGTTTCCTGCGCTCGCTCGCGCAGGGTGGGCAGCAAGGCGTCGAGCCTCTCCATCACCTCATGAGTCACTTTTGCCTACTCCTGCCTTCCGTGGGTTCTTCCTCAGACTAGAACACGTTCCCGTTACTGTCGAGAAGTCATTTCGACGGGTCAGTAGCGGATACGCTCCAGATTCTATAACGTGTTCTAGTGTTCGATCGATGCGAAGCCGAGGAGTGAACATGGCAAAAATTCGTGAAATTGACGTGGGCGAGACACCGACGCGCTACGCCCGCGGCTGGCATTGCCTCGGCCTCGTCAAGACCTTTACCGACGGCAAGCCTCATGCGATCAGGGCGTTCGGCACCAAACTCGTGGTGTTCGCCGAGTCGTCGGGGAAAATCGTCGTCCTCGACGGGTACTGCCGCCACATGGGCGGCGACCTCACCCAGGGCACGGTCAAGGGCGACGCCATAGCCTGCCCGTTCCACGATTGGCGGTGGGGAGCAAACGGCAAGTGCACCCAGATTCCGTATGCACGACGAGTGCCGCCACTGGCCCGCACCCGCACCTGGACGACCCTCGAACAGAACGGGCAGCTGTTCGTCTGGAACGACACCGAGGGCAATCCGCCGCCCGACGAGGTGAGCATCCCCCGCATCGACGGCGCGTACAGCGATGACTGGACCGAGTGGACGTGGAACTCGATGGTCATCGAGGGCGCCAACTGTCGCGAGATCGTCGACAACGTCGTCGACATGGCACATTTCTTCTACATCCACTACGCATTCCCGACGTACTTCAAGAACGTCTTCGAGGGGCACATCGCGTCGCAGTACCTCAATACCAAGGGAAGACCCGATATCGGCATGGCCTCGCAGTACGGCGGCGACACGTTGCTCAAATCCGAGGCCTCGTACTACGGCCCGTCCTACATGATCAATCCGCTGACCAACATCTACGGTGGGTACGAGGTGAAGAGCGTTCTCATCAACTGCCACTACCCGATCGACCAGAACTCGTTCATGTTGCAGTGGGGCATCACGGTGCAGAAGCCCGACGGCATCGATGACAAGACGGCAACGAAGCTGGCCCAGAAGTTCACCGAGGGCATCAGCGTCGGTTTTCTGCAGGACGTGGAGATCTGGAAGAACAAGACCAAGATCGACAACCCACTCCTCTGCGAGGAGGACGGGCCGGTGTATCAGCTCCGACGGTGGTACGACCAGTTCTACGTCGACGTCGCAGATGTCGACACCAAGATGACCGACAGGTTCGAGTTCGAGGTGGACACCACGAAGGCCAACGAGGCCTGGCAGCACGAGGTGGAGGAAAACCTGGCCAAGCAGGCCGCGGAGAAAGCCGACGTATGACACGCGGGGTGGCGGATGGGTCGAATTGGGCGAAGGCGCCTGATTTCGCAGGCGATCCCGGCCGCGCCCGGGAGGTCCATGCACAGACCGTGCGTGACAAGGAGACGTACCTCGACTCCAGGTTGACTCCCGTCGAGTGCCGCGCCTGCGGGACGGCGGTGTTGGTGCGCAAGAACAGCGTCAAGCAGACGTCGGTGCAGTGGACATCGAACCCGACCGCGACGTGCCCCGTCTTTCGGGACGCGGGCAGTTCGGCGACGCGGGAGAGTTGTCCGCGCCTGCAGGACTCGATCGAGCATGCTGTGTTGGAGGGAATTCTGCCGGTCCCCGATCAGTAGCGACGTCCCGCGTCATCGTTCCCTTCGTCGCCCTGTTCCTCGTCG
Source organism: Rhodococcus sp. I2R (assembly GCF_020889545.1). NCBI lineage: Bacteria > Bacillati > Actinomycetota > Actinomycetes > Mycobacteriales > Nocardiaceae > Rhodococcus > Rhodococcus sp. I2R. The sequence goes on along the minus strand of NZ_JAHUTG010000015.1, from coordinate 91,864 downwards.
CCCTGTTCCTCGTCGCCCCTGGCCTCGCCACTGTCGGCGAGCAGGTCGTTGAGCACTGTCGATGTGATGTCGGCGGCCGCGGAGAACGGTTCGAGGATGGTTCGAACGCCGGCGGCGCGAAGGACTTCGGCATCATGGCGAGTGTGGGCGGTCAAGGCGATCGATCCTGCGTAGCCATGATGAATCAGCCCGGCTAGCAGAGCGAGATTGGTCTCGAGATTCGGGATCGCGCTGACAATATGTTTTGCGCGAGTGAGCGGCAGCGCTTCGAGGAGGTGAATGTCCTCGGCACTCCCGAACACCGCCGTCACGCCGACGCGGGTGTTTGTCTTGACGCTGTGCGGATCGAAGTCGACCGCGAGCACACGGTGACCGGCGTGACTGAGCCGATCGGCGAGATGACCACCGAACCGGCCCAGGCCGAACTGTATGACGTCGAAGTTCTCGTCGACCAGGTGGGAGTCGGGTTCGTGGTTGCCCTTTCTCTCGAACACCAAGAGCCACGGCCGGAGCCGGGCGTAGAGCTGGTGCGAGTACATGATCATGTAGGTGGAGCCACCGATGGTGATGAGGCCGACGACGGTGATCAGGCTGACGGTGGCGTTGGTGATGTGGCCCAGGCTCAGACCGAGCGCGGCGAGAATCAGCGAGAACTCCGATATCTGCGCGACGGTGAGTCCGGCAAGGAAGCCGATCCGTACCGGGTATCGCATCGCCGCCATGATGACGATCACGATCAGTGGGTTGCCGATCAGTACGAAGGCCGAAAAGATCGCCGCCTCGCCGATCTGTTTGGCGGCATCGGTGAATTCGAGCCGTGATCCCAGATCCAGGAAGAAGAACAGCAGCAGGAAGTCTCGCAGGCTGACGAGCCTCGCGCCCAGTGCGTCGCGAAACGGTGTGCTGGCAAGAGAGACGCCGGCAAGGAACGCGCCGACCTCGGAACTGAATCCGAGCCACTCACTCAGCGCTGCCACCGATACGGCGTAGGAGACGCCGAAGAGCACCAGCAGTTCCGGGGACTTCGCGATGTACGGCAGCAGCCACGGCAGGATGTATCGCATCAGCAGCCATGCACCGCCGAGGAGACCGGCGCCCTTGAGCAGCACGGTCACGATGCCCACGACGAGGCTGTCCCCGGTTTCCTGTCCGAATGCGGTCAGCGCGATCATGACCAGGACGACCAGGATGTCTTGAACGATGAGGAAGCCGACCGCGATTCGGCCGTGCAACTCGTCCAGTTCCCGTTTGTCCGAGAGCAATTTGACGATGATGATGGTGGACGAGAAGGTCAGCGCAACCGCGATGTACAGGGCGGTGACGGTATCCATACCCAGGGCGATCGCGATCAGGTATCCGATCACGGAGGTGAAGAGCACCTGTCCCAGACCGGTGGCGACAGCCACCGGCCCGCTGCTGCGAATCATGTGCAGATCGAGCCGCAGACCGACGAGGAACAGCAGGATCGCAATACCGAGCTTGGCAAGTAGTTCTATCGTGTTGTCGGCCCGTACCCAGCCGGCACCAACCGGTCCGACGGCGATTCCCACCACCAGAAACGCGACGATGAGTGGTTGACGCAACCGCACTGCGATCAAGCCCGCCACTGTGGAAATGGCCAGGATGATCGCGATCATCGGGAATGCGTGCAGTTCCATCGCTACTGCTCCGCTCTCGGGAAGCAGCGGTGCCGTACACACCGGTGACTGTTCCGGCTCGGCACCTCCGCCCGGTAGATCCCTCCGACAGCGATCCGGGGGGACTTATGCCCCTGTTTCTACCACTACCGGCACAGCTACCGCGCGAAGACTGCGCCCCGGGTCAGGGTGGACACCAAATCCGCGAGTTCCTCCGCTGCCGCGGGGACGTCGAACGTCGGGTCGCGTGACCACTCTGCGATCAGTCCGTCGATAGCGCCGCCGATGATGATCGCGACCGCCCTCGCATCGAATGCACCGAGCAGACCGTTTCGCTGGCCCTGTGTCAATAGGTCGGCGAGAGCGTGCCACCTGCGCGTACTCGGATGCTCGCTGGGCGGCCCGACGAGTTCGCCGCTGCCGATCACTGCACCCAGCGCACGCAGATGCTGCGGATTCTCGTAGTAGTAGGCACACATCGATCTGATGTACGTCTGAACCCGGGGCAGCCCCTCCGGTACGGCCTCTATGCGCGAGCCGATGTAGTGCGCTTGGTCGCCGTAGATCCATGCGGCGGCCTCCGCCATCAACATCGACTTGCTCGGGAACTCGTCTTCGATGACCACTGCCGACACGCCCGCGCGTCCGGCGATACCCGCCAGCGAAGCCGAGCTGTATCCCGCGTCCGCCACTACTTCGATTGCCGCGGCCAGAATGGATCCGTGTGTGGTTTCGTCGTTCGTCACTGCCTGCTCCACCTGGTGAGTTGCCCGACCCAGGCCGCTACTTTACAGGTACTCAACCTGCCTGCGCCGCGTGTGCACCCGCTCGGCGTCCGGAGAAGATGCAATCGGCGAGCGAGAGGCCGCTGACGTAGGAGTTGGAGCACAGTCCCACCGCGGTTCGGCCGGCCGCGAACAGGCCGGCGACAACAACTCCCTCATTGTCTTTCACGCCCCCACTCGCCTCGTCGACGACGAGGCCACCGAGGGTGATCATCGGACACGGGTTCGACATCCTCGCGATGGCCGAGCCCGCAGGTATGCCGGCGTCGTACAGCGTGAAGGGTGGGCGAACGACGGGCCTGCGGAAGTCGTCGTGCTTTCCGAACGGGTCCGCACTCCCGGATGCGATGGCCGCATTGTGCTTGTCGACGGTGGCGCGGAGCCCGGTCGGTTCGATTCCCGCTGCCTCGGCCACCTCTTCGATGGATCCACCGCGCTTCGCCGTGGACATCAATCCCGCATTCTGAACGCGCTGGAACCACATCGACTGCGACGGAAGCTGCGCCTTGGCCTCTGTGACCAGGTCGGCGTCGGCGAGCAGCCATCCCCGGCCTTCCCCGCGCTCGATGATGGCGTGGCCCAGAGCAGCGCCGTAGCGAGACTCGTCGACCATTCGCTCACCGGATCGGTTCACCAACAACGATCCCAGGAACGGCACGGGCGGAACGATGAACCGCCACGCCGAGACGTTGCCGAGTTTTGCGGTCGCCGCGCCGATCTCGGTCCCGAGGGCAATTCCGCTGCCATCGTCCGCGGCTGTCCCGAGCGCTATTCCGCCGGTGTATCGGGGTGCGTGCGCCTTCATCATCGCCCGGTCGGCGATGAAACCTCCGGCGCTGAGGACGACGCCGCGGCGCGCTCTGATGCGGAGCACTTCGGCGTACTTCTTCTCGATGTGCGCCAGCCTGCGCTCGAAGAAGTAACGCAGCTGGGGGGCATAGATCCCGGGTTTGGCCGACAGCAGCCCCAGGCGTCGATGCAGCAGACGTATCCGGGCCGGAGCGTTCCGCAGCGAACGACATTCCACACCCACGACACGACCGTCGGACACGATCAGTGCGACCGCGCGGGTCTGCGGGACAACCCTCGTCCCCGCCGCCCGAGCCGAGGCCGCGAGCGGCCCGAAGAGCATCTTTCCGGATGTGCCCCGGCCCTTCGCCCGATGCCCCCGAGGCGCCGGGGTGGCAACTGCACGGAATTCACCGGCCGCCTCGCTCCCGGAGTAGTACAGGTAGTGCTTGTTGCTCGGATAGGAGGTCTTGTACGGACACAGCGAGGCCTCGAACGGCACGCCATGGTCCGCCAGCCAATCGATCATCGCGGGACTGTCCTCGCAGAACCGCCTCAGCGTTGCCGGGCTCACTGCATCGCCGACTTCCTTCTCCAGATAGGCGTACATCTGGTCGGGACTGTCCTCGATGCCTGCTCGCTTTTGGATCGAGGTTCCGCCGCCCGCGTAGACGACTCCACCGGAGATGGTGCTGGTGCCCCCGCCCTCGTAGCGATCGAGCGCGAGGACGTCGGCCCCACCTGCAGCGGCCTCGATGGATGCCGCCGCTCCGGCCGCTCCGAAGCCGACCACTACTACGTCGGTGCTCAGATCCCAGGTCACTCGCATACCTCCGTCATCGACTAGAACGTGTTTTTGTTATCGAAGTAGTCGAATCCGATTCTTCCTGGCAGAAAGCATGGACTGACAGCTCGGTCATTCTATAACGTGTTCTACATGAGCAAGCATGAATACGACATCATCGTCGTCGGGAGCGGTGCCGGCGGCATGACGGCCGCGCTGACCGCCGCCCATCGAGGCGCCAGCGTCGTCGTCATCGAGAAGGCACCGCATTTCGGTGGGTCCACCGCCCGCTCCGGCGGGGGCGTGTGGATCCCCAACAACGAGACACTGCAGGCGGACGGTGTCGACGACACCCCGGAAGCGGCCCGCGACTACCTACACGCGATCATCGGCGATGTCGTCTCCAAGGAGCGCATCGACACCTACCTCGAACGCGGACCAGAAATGCTCGGCTTCGTACTGCGCAACTCGCCGCTGAAGATGCAGTGGGTGCCCGGATACTCCGACTACTACCCCGAGGCTCCCGGCGGACGCGTCGGCGGCCGGTCGATCGAGCCGACACCGTTCGACGCCTCCTGCCTGGGACCCGAGGTGGACAACCTCGAACCCGATTACGGCAAAGCGCCGCTCAACGTCGTGCTCACCCAGGCCGACTACAAGACGATCAACCTGCTCAGGCGTCACCCCAGCGGTCTCGCGCGGGTGCTCCGCGTCGGAATGCGATGGTTGGCAGCGAAACTCACCGGCAAGCACCTGCTCGGCCGTGGCCAAGCCCTCGCCGCTGCGCTACGTGCCGGCCTCCTCGACGCCGAGGTTCCCGTTCTTCTCGACACCCCGATGGTCGACTTCTGCGTCGACGACAGCGGTCGAGTCAGCGGCGTCGAAACCGGTGACGGTCGAATCTTCCACGCCAGGCTGGGCGTCGTGCTCGCCTCCGGCGGTTTCGAACACAACGAGGAAATGCGCAAGAAATACCAGCGCGAACCCATCGGCACAGAGTGGACTGTCGGGGCGAAAGCAAACACCGGCGACGGGATTCGCGCCGGTCAGAAACTGGGCGCTGCTGTCGAACTCATGGACGACGCATGGTGGGGACCTTCCATCCCGCTGACCGGTGGCCCCTGGTTCTGCATCGCCGAACGCACTCTGCCCGGCGGCATCATGGTCAACGCGTCGGGAACACGATTCCTCAACGAAGCCGCCCCGTATGTCGAAGCCGTACACGCGATGTACGGCGGAGAGTTCGGCGTCGGCGACGGCCCGGGCGAGAACATTCCGACGTGGATGATCATCGACCAGCGTTACCGCGACCGGTACATCTTCGCGGGCCTGCAACCGAAGAAGCGATTCCCCTCGCGCTGGCTCGAGGCCGGCGTGGTCGTACAGGCAGACACCGTCACCGAACTCGCCGAGAAGACCGGGCTCCCGGCCACGCAGCTCACAGCGACGGTGCAACGCTTCAACGGCTTCGCCCGAACCGGCGTCGACGAGGACTTCGGCCGCGGCAACAGTGGCTACGACAAGTACTACGGCGACCCGACCAACAAGCCCAACCCCAGCCTGGGCGTGCTCGACAAGCCACCGTTCTACGCGGTCAAGATAGTGCCCGGCGACCTCGGCACCAAGGGTGGGCTCGTCACCGACGCCGACGCACGCGTGCTGCGGGACGACGGCAGCGTCATAGATGGGCTCTACGCCGTCGGCAACGCCAGCGCACCCGTCATGGGCCACACGTACGCCGGACCGGGCGCAACCATCGGCCCCGCTATGACATTCGGCTATCTCGCGGTACTCGATATGATCGCGCGAACACCGCAGTGAGCATCGACCCGGACGTTGCCATCGGCGCGACACTACCGCCGCAACGCTTTTCGTGGACCGCGAACGACGTCCAGACCTACCATCTCGCGATCGGCGCTGGATCACGCCCGTTGGATCACGCGGAGTTGCGCTACCTCGACGACGCGAAACCTCAGGTCCTGCCCACATTCGCCACCGTGGCGGCGACGTTCCACGCCACCGAGGCACCGCGGGTGCAGTTCCCCGGTATCGACATCGACCTGGCGAAGGTGGTGCACGGGAGCCAGGAGGTCATCACCTCGGGCCCTATCCCCGCCACCGGAGAAGCCGAGACGATCACCCGGATCACCGAAATCTGGGACAAGGGCAGCGCCGCCGTCATCGTGCAGGAAGCGGTGACGACCGCACCGGACGGCACCGAGCTGTGGCGGACTAGATCATCGATCTTCGCAAGAGGCGAGGGCGGATTCGGCGGTGAACGCGGCCCGTCGAACAAGATCGAGATGCCCACCCGAACACCCGACGCCGAGGTCGCGGTACCGATCCTGCCGCAGCAGGCGCTGATGTACCGCATGTGCGGGGATCGCAATCCACTACATTCGGATCCGGAATTCGCTCGGGCAGCAGGGTTCCCGCGTCCGATCCTGCACGGGCTGTGCACCTACGCCATGATCGCGAAGGCCGTGACCGACACCGTGCTCGACGGCGACAGCACACTTCTCCGCAGCATCGGCACACGCTTCGCCGGCGTCGTTTATCCCGGTGAGACCCTCGCCTGCCGAATCTGGGACGAGGACGGCCGCTTTCTCGTCGGTGTGAGTGTGCCCGACCGCGAAGATGCCCCGATTCTCGCCGACACCATCGTCATCACCGGTAATCTTTCCATCCGCTGACCAGCTTCAAGACTACGGAGAGCCCATGCCAGAGTTGAATCGTCGACAGTTCATTGCCGCGGGAGCGGGGGCGATCGCCGCTGCGTCAGTGTTGCGGGCAGTGCCCGCAGGCGCCGCACCGTTCGGAAGCGCGGACACGACGATCCCTGCTCCCCCGAACTTTCCCGCCGGTATCCCGCTGTATCAGCAGCGCTACCAGAACTGGTCCAAGGAGATCATCCTCGACGCGATCTGGACCTGCTCACCGACGAGTCCCGAGGATGTCGTTGCGCTGGCGAATTGGGCGCACGCGAACGGCTACCGCATCCGTCCCCGTGGCGCGATGCACGGTTGGACTCCGCTGACCATCGTCAACGGCGAGCCGATCGATCGAACTGTTCTCGTGGACACGATGGTTCACCTGAACGGTATCGTCGTCCACCCCGGTGACTCGACCGTCACAGCCGGCGCGGGTGCCACGCTCGAGGCGATCCTGCAACGACTCGAGGACAACGGTCTCGGGTGGGCCTGTGTACCTGCACCAGGTGTGCTGTCGATCGCGGGGGCGCTGGCCGTCGATGCACACGGTGCTGCACTGCCCGCTGTCGGCGAATCACCGCCCGTGGGAACAACATTCGGTTCACTGAGCAACCTGATCACCTCACTGACGGCGGTCGTGTGGGACGGAACCGCGTATTCGCTGCGCACATTCGACCGCTCCGAGCCCGCGATTCTGCCACTCCTCGCCCACCTCGGTCGCACGTTCCTGACCTCGGTGACATTGCAGGCGAGTGCGAACACCCGCATGAGATGCCAGAGCTACACCGACATCGGGTGGCGCGAAATGTTCGGTGTACCCGGTGCGCCGGGCAGGACGTTCGAGAGCTTTCTGGACCAGACCGGGCGGGCCGAGGCCATCTGGTACCCGTTCACCGAAAACCCCTGGCTCAAAGTATGGTCCATCTCCCCGGACAAACCGCCGACCGCACGGGAGGTGACCGGACCGTACAACTACCCGTTCTCGGACAATCTTCCCGAAATCGCCTCGGACCTCATCGGTCAACTCACAGCGGGCAATACCTTCATCGCACCGGCGTTCGGACAGGTCTTCTACGGCACCACGGTGGCGGGACTGGCCGCATTCGGCTCCTACGACCTGTGGGGTTGGGCCAAGGACCTTCAGTTCTACATCAAGCCCAGCACGCTGCTGCTGACCGAGGGCGGCGGTGCGGTCATCACCTCGCGGAGCAACGTCGCCCAGGTCGTCCACGACTTCACCGTATGGTTCGAGGCAAGGGTGGCGTACTACCAGTCCATCGGCCAGTACCCGATCAACGGCCCCGTCGAGATTCGCTGCTGCGGCATGGACGACCCGTCCGATGTCGTCGTCGACTCCGCCGGCGCACCCACGATCTCCGCGATGCGACCCCGACCCGACCACCCCGAGTGGGACACAGCAGTGTGGCTCAACGTGCTCGGAGTGCCGAACACACCCGGCATGTTCGCGTTCTACCGCGAGATGGAGCAGTGGATGCGCGCGCACTACTCCGGAGCATGGGCGACGTTCCGCCCCGAATGGTCCAAGGGCTGGGCTTTCAGCCCCGAACTCCCCTACAAGGACGCCGAGGTCATCGAGTCGATTCTGCCGAACACCTACCGTCAGGGCGTCCCGAACTCCGATAACTGGGACACCGCGAGGGCCACCTACAACACACTCGACCCGCACCGCATCTACAGCAACACCCTCATCGATCAGTTGCTCCCCTGAGCGCTCGACCGGTCTTCATCACACCGCGTTCTTGGTGAACCGCGACGCCGAATGTGGGATGTTTCAGGGGCGGCTGTCGAGGACAGCCGCTCCGAGGACGGCAGCTCCGAGGACGACGCAGGGGAGGGACGGACTCGGTGAGATGGTGGCTCTACCCCGCGCTCGGGGTCGCCGCGGGCGCGGGATACCTGGTCACCGTTCCTGAGACGGTGTCGGAGGCGATCTTCTTCGCAACCGGGATCTCGGCGATTGTCGCCATTGTGGTCGGCATTCACATCAACCAACCGGCCTCTCGCACCGCCTGGATGCTCATCGCAGCCGGGTCCGGCCTGTGGGTGCTCGGTGACGCCGCGTACCTGAGCGAGTTGTTCACCAGCGAGACCGTGTTCGTGATCTCGGTCGCGGACATCATCTACCTCCTCGGGTACCCGCTGCTGGGGGCAGGACTGTATCTACTCGTCCATCAGGGTGGGCGACGCGGAGAACTCGGTCACGTCGCCAACAGCACCATCGTGATGATCGCGTTCGGGCTCCTCATGTGGGTGTTCGTCGTCCAACCGGAGACGGCAGACATGGCGCGAACCGCAGGGTTCGTCGGCGTCGTGTACCCGGCCATGGATGTGTTCCTCCTCGGTTTGCTCGTGCACTTCGTCGGATCCAGCCAATGGCAGTCCGTCTCGTTCCGCCTGCTGAGCGCGGCTGTGGTGGCGACCCTCGTCACCGACATCGCCGTCGATATCGAATCGATCACCGCCGAGGCCAACGGTGCGGGCGCCGTCGGGGTCGGCTTTCTGGCCTTCTACGTTCTCGCCGGAACCGCGGCCCTGCATCCATCCATGCGGACGTTGACCCCTCCGAAGCCCCGCGGGCGCAACTCGAGGCTTACAGCGTCGTTCGGGACCCCCACGGTCCTGCTTCTCACCGCGGCGGTGTTGACGGTCCCCGCGGTGATGGCCGTCCTGCTCGTGCGCGGCGAAGACATCACGCAGTGGGGCTGGGGCGTCGTCCTGTGCACCACGCTGCTGGTGGTGCTCGTCTTCGTTCGCGTCGTCGAACTTCTCGGGCTGCTGCACCGTCAAACCCAGACCTTGCGCAATGTCGCCGAAACCGACCACCTCACGGGCCTGCCGAACCGCCATGGATTGGAAAGGTGGCTCTACGAACGCACTGACGAAGGTCAGCCCTTGACAGTTCTCCTCTTCGACGTGGACCGATTCAAAGACATCAACAACACCTTCGGCCACGGCGTCGGCGACGAAGTTCTACGAGAGGTGGGTTCCCGACTCCGCGAAGTAGTGGGTGAGCGTGGCGCGGTCGGCCGTGTCGGGGCGGACGAATTCGCCGTCGCGGTCGGTGCAGACGAAACGGACGCGATGACCGTTGCCCACGACATGCACGCAGCGCTGTTGCGTCCGGTCGACGTACGAGGCGCAACCCTCGTGGTCGAGGGCAGTATCGGCATCGCCTGCTCCTCCGCCTCGGCGCCCGAGACACCCCCCGAGGAGCTGGGCCGACACGCGTACCTCGCCATGAGTTCGGCCAAGGACCGACAGCCCCGGATCGCGATGTACGACAGTTCGATGGATCGGGACGAGAGCGGGCCATTGCTCATGCTCGGTGAACTCGCCAACGCCATCGAGCGCGGTGAACTCGAGGTCTACTACCAGGTGCAGGTGGGGCTGACGTCGATGAGCGTCGTGGGTGTGGAGGCATTGCTGCGCTGGAACCACCCCGAAAAGGGCCTGGTCGAGCCCGATTCGTTCCTGCCGATGGCCGAACGAACCGCGCTGATCCGCCCCCTGCTCGAATACGTCCTGGTCGAGGCATTGACCCAGCGGCAGAAGTGGAGCAGGGACGGCATCGACCTGACAGTGTCGGTGAACATATCGGCACGCAACTTGCTCGACCTCGGAGTAGTGGACCAGGTGCGACGCGCACTGGAGCTGGCCTGCGCTCCACCCGAGGCACTCATCATCGAGATCACCGAGACCGCCTCGGTCACCGATCTGCCCGTCGCCGTCGAATCTCTCGACCGACTGCACCGGCTCGGTGTCGTCCTCGCCATCGACGACTACGGCACCGGCTACAGCTCGTTGGCATACATGCAGCGTCTTCCTGTGCAGCAACTGAAGATCGACAGGGCATTCGTGACCGACATGAGAACGGTGGACGCACACAGAATCATCGTGCGATCCACCATCGACCTCGCCCGAACCCTCGGCCTCACCATCACCGCCGAGGGCGTGGAGGACCGCGAAACCCTGCTGGACCTCAAACGACTCTCCTGCCACTGCGCGCAGGGATATCATCTCGGACGTCCGGTACCGGCCCTCGACATCCCCGAATCGGTGGCCGCACTGAACGCCGAACTGAGCAACAACGCCGAGGTCCCATGAGCAACAGCCACACCCGCAGAGACGATCCGCCGATGCCGGTGTACACCGCCATTCGTTCCCGACGCGACGTTCGCGCCGAGTTCAACGGCGAATGCGTCGACGACGCCGTGCTACAACGAATTCTCGACGCTGCGCACCACGCGCCCAGCGTGGGAAACACCCAACCCTGGGACTTCGTCGTCGTTCGCCGCGCGGATACGCTCGCACAATTCGCTGAACACGTCGCCGCTGAGCGGGTCGCATTCGCGCAGTCGCTGCCCCCGGATCGCCGCGCCACCTTCGATCCCATCCGGATCGAGGGCATCGAGACCAGCCGCACCGGCGTCGTCGTCACCTACGATCCGGAACGCGGCGGCAAGCACGTGCTCGGGCGGGCGACCGTAGACGACACCGGCGTGTTCTCGGCGGTACTCGCCGTGCAGAACCTCTGGCTCGCAGCTATATCGGAAGGTATCGGCGTCGGCTGGGTCTCGTTCTACCAGGAGAGCTTCCTCACCGATCTGCTCGACATTCCCTCACCGGTCCGGCCCATCGCCTGGCTATGCGTGGGCCCCGTCACCGAGTTCGCACAGGTCCCCGACCTCGAGCGATTCGGGTGGCGCGACCGACGGCCCCTGGCGGAGGCTGTGCACTACGAGAAATTCGGCGGGTGCTGAGCTCACCATCCCCAACTACCGGGAATGCCCTTGAAGGGGCCGACGACGTCGCTGGTGATCCAGCCCTCGTAGAAGCCGCCCTCCTGCGGGATGACCCGTTCGCCATCGACCTCGCAGTGCAGGCGGCTCGGGGAGAATGCGAGGTGCCCGGTGATGGGCAGAAAAGCGGCGGTCGGCCTCTCGTAACTCCACGCGGCGCCGGCCAGACTCACATCGCCGCCGTGCACGTCCCAGTACGTGGCCGCGCCCTTCCACTCGCAATGCGTCGAGCGCGCCGCCGAAGGAAAGAGGACACCCTCAGCGACGTCGTCACGAGGGATGTACCAGGTGGGCGGATGGCTCGTCTCCAGAACGCGCCAGGCTGCACGGGTCTCGGCGATGAGAACACTGTCGACCCTGACCGTGATCATCCGATCGGACTGTTCGAGTCGCGGCGGTCGAGGATAGTCCCACACCGACTCCTGCCCGGGCCCCGGCACCTGCGGCGTTACTTCGCTCATCTTCTCGATAGTGCCAGCGCCGGGCAACAGCGGCCACATCAGGGAGCTTCGACCGGGAAGAGATCTTCCGCGCGGTCCTCGTCGAGAATCCAGCGGTCGACGTCCTCGAGCGGGTCCTCGGGCGCCCCTGATTTCAGGTCGACCGCACGCTCGGCCGGAACCAGCGGCGGCCCGATCACCGGCAGTGCAGGCTTAGGCAGTGCTTGTTCAGGCAGTGCTTGTTCAGGCAGTGCTTGTTCAGGCAGTGTTTGTTCAGGCAGTGCGGGATGTTGTCCGGCCGATTCGGGTGCTGTGTCCGCCATTCGAACCGTGGGCACTCGGACAAGGATGCCGAGCCCGTGGGTGGCTGCGAGGAGACTGACCGGCGCAACGGTCGCGATCGCGGCCGACAGGGCGGGATGCAACGTTCCCGACTGGGAGATGAATGCATGCAGCGCATTTGCGCCGATACTGACCAGGGCCGCGATGATCAGAACCGCCCAGAAGAACCGGCGGCCGCTGTGATGTCGGTCGAGGTGCGCCAGCGCGATCACCGAGATGGTGGCCTGCAGAATGGTGCCGTCGACGATCACCGGCCACAGCCAGGACAGAGTGCGTGGCACTCCCGCCATTGTTGCCAGATCCCAGAGCGCCGCGAAACTGAGAACGAACGATGCGATGCCGATCACCGTGGTGATGACGACCGCACTGATGAGCGTCGCGCGCATGACCTTGTTCATGGTTCGACATGGTGCACGATCCCACCGACACGAACGGTGGCTCAGGCCAGGCGAGGTTCGCTTCGGTAGAAGTCTGCGCGGTCGTGCGCGGACATCCCACCCCACACTCCGTACGGCTCGTTGACCGACAGCGCGTGCGATCTGCACTGGGCCAGCACCGGGCAGCGGTTGCACACGTCCTTTGCCTTCTGCTCCCGCATCGTGCGCGCACGTCCGCGCTCACCCTCGGGATGGAAGAACACGGACGAGTCGAAGCCTCGACACAGCCCGTCGAGTTGCCAATCCCATATGTCCGCGGTCGGAACGGGAAGTTCGACCGGCCTGGACGGTGCGCCTCTCACCATCGACGTCTCCTTACGAGCGCAGACGCATTCGGGTTTGTGACCCGTCTGTCTACACGGATGTTTTCGTGAACCACTTCACTTTGGCGCATTAACCATACTTTTCGCAAACCGTTCATTCATTCGTATGCTTAAAAACCAGCACTGCTGCTTCATACGGCGCGCATCCGCTCGAGTTCGGCGATGATGCTCGCTGCGACCGCGGCGGGAGGCGGGCCGACATCGACGACGATGGCGTGCTCGTCGGGCTCGATCGACTCGAGTGTGCTCATCTGCGTGTCGAGCAGACTGCTCGGCATGAAGTGGTCCATCCGCACGTTCAATCTGCCGCTGATCCGCTCCTTCGTGCCGGCCAGGTGCACGAAGACGACATGCCCCTCGGACCCCCGCACCAGGACATCGCGATACCGACGCTTGAGCGCCGAACACGTCACGATGCCCGGCTCATGCCGGGCAGTGTGATCCCGAATCCACTCGGCAATCGTTTCGAGCCACGGCCAGCGATCCTCGTCCGTCAGAGGCTGACCGGAGGCCATCTTCTCGACGTTCGAGGGCGGATGCAGGTCGTCGCCCTCCTGCAGGTCCAACTTGAGCGCGCCGGCGAGGATTCCGGCCACGGTGGACTTTCCCGAACCGGATACCCCCATGAGCACGAGAACCGGATGCTGACTTCCGTTATCGCTCACGTTCATCTCCCGCGCAGCAGCTGCCATTCGGGGTGCCTCACCTGAGTCGGTCATTGCCATCACGCTCCATGTCTGCGGGGTCACACCTGGAACGAGTTACCCGCATACGCTTTCGCCAACCACACCTGCGCGGCCGATGTGCGCCAGGCCGACACCTCATCGCGAGGTGACCTCGATCACTGTACTTTATCATCATACAAATGAGAAGTAGATCTTGAATATGTACTACTAATCAGACCGAAGCTCGGGGGGCGAAGCATCACCCTCCCGTGGGACCATCGAGCAGTGGCGGCCGAAGCAAGCGCAGCATTTCTGCAATTACACGATTCCGTACTCGATACGTTGGGGCGCGACATCGTGGACGGAACTGTGCCTGCCGGGACGACGATCTCCGCAGACGACGTTGCCGTGCGATTCGCAGTCTCGCGAACCGTCGTCCGCGAGGTCGTCCGAGTACTCGAATCGCTCGGTCTGCTCACGGTCCGCCGGCGCGTCGGCATCACCGTGCTCGACTCGACACACTGGAATTCGCTCGATCCGCTGCTGATCAGGTGGCAGCTCGCCGGCCCCAACCGCGCCATACAATTGGCGTCGCTCAGCGAATTGCGTTCTGGCATCGAGCCTTTGGCAGCTCGGTTGGCAGCCGGGCGAGCAACCCCGGAGCACTGCGGACGGTTGACTGCTGCGGTCATCGGTATGTCCGCGACCTCGCGCGCGGCCAACTCCGACGCCTACCTCGCGCACGACTCGGATTTTCATCGCGCCCTGCTCGCAGCGTCGGGCAATCCGCTACTTCGTTCGATGTCGGACATCGTCGTCGAAGTGCTCGCCGGACGCACCCGGCACGCGTTGATGCCACATCGAGCCGACCCCGAAGCGATCCGCCTGCACGGAGTCGTCGCGTCCTCGATTCAGGCCGGAGATGCCGCGGCTGCCGAGCAGGCGATGTTCGAGATCGTCACCGAATCCGCGAAGTCGATGCTCGCTACCGATTGGCCGACAGCACCAGACCCGATGTAGGAACACCGGTTCCCGCCGTCACCAGTACATTCTGGACGTCCGGCACCGGATTGACCGAGGTTCCCCGAATCTGCCGAACGCCCTCGGCAATCCCGTTCATGCCGTGGATGTACGCCTCCCCCAGCTGGCCACCGTGGGTGTTCAACGGCAGCCTGCCACCGAGCTCGATCGCTCCGTCCGCGACGAAGTCCTTGGCCTCGCCTCGCCCGCAGAAACCCAGTTCCTCGAGCTGCATGAGGACGAACGGGGTGAAATGGTCGTACAGCACCGCCGTCTGCATGTCCTCGGGCCGTAGCCCCGACTGCGCCCACAGCTGATCTGCGACGAGCCCCATCTCCGGCAGTCCCGTCATCGCGTCCCGGTAATAGCTGGTCATGATGTACTGATCCGGTCCGCTCCCCTGCGCTGCTGCGGTGATCACCGCGGCCGGATTGGGTAGATCCTTCGCCCGCTCGGCGGACGTCACCACGATCGCGATGCCGCCGTCGGACTCCTGGCAGCAGTCCAGCAGGTGCAGCGGTTCGGCGATCCACCGCGAGTTCTGATGATCCTCGAGGGTGATGGGTTTGCCGTAGAAGAACGCTGCCGGGTTGTTTGCGGCGTGCTTACGATCGGCGACGGCCACCCGTCCGAAATCCGCACTGGTCGCGCCGTAGACGTGCATGTAGCGACGAGCCACCATTGCCACGAACGACGCGGGGGTGCCCAACCCGTGTGGGTACGACCATCCCGCATCGATACCCGACGAGGTCGGCGCGGCCGCGAGATGAGATGCCACCTGACCGAACCGCGCTCCCGACCGCTCGTTGAACGCTCGATACGCGACGACGACATCGGCGACGCCCGTTGCCACGGCCATGGCTGCCTGCTGAATCGTCGCGCACGCCGCCCCGCCCCCGTAATGGATGCGACTGAAGAATTTCAGGTTGGGGATTCCCACCGCCCGCGCGACGGCGGTCTCGGTGTTGGTGTCCATCGTGAACGAGGTCAGTCCGTCCACGTCCGCGGGGGTGAGCCCGGCGTCGGCGAGCGCAGCGGTGACAGCCTCGGCGGCGAGCCTGAGTTCACTACGTCCGGAGTTCTTGGAGAAATCCGTGGCGCCGATCCCGACGATCGCCGCCTTCCCGGACAGCCCGCTCATGCGAGCCTCACCGTGGCGGTGATGTGGTCACCGAGCGAATCGCGGCCGACGACGTCGACCGTCACCTCATCCCCGGTCACCGCGGACACGGTGCCGCTCAGGGTCAGCGTGTCGTAGGCGTACCAGGGCACACCGAGCCGCAGTGCGATGGACTTCAGAACGACGCTCGGTCCGGCCCAGTCCGTGACGAATCGCTGCACGAGCCCGGTGTCGGTGAGGATGTTGACGAAGATGTCCTTCGAGCCCCGTTCGACGGCCTTGTCGCGGTCGTGGTGGACATCTTGAAAGTCTCTGGTAGCCAAGGCCGTCGAGACGACGAATGTCGGGTCGGCGGTGATCTGCAGCTCGGGCAGAACATCGCCGACGGCCACATCACCCATTGCCAGTTCTGCCGTGCGGGCCTTCATCCGACGGCCTTCCACGCAGGTAGCGTCAGGTCTTCGTCGATCCGCACGAAGTCCACCTCGACCGGTAGCCCGATGGCCACCTCTTCCGGTTCGATCCCTCGAAGTTCACCGAGCATACGGACGCCTTCCTCCAACTCCACGAGTGCGATGACGAACGGCAACGATCGGCCCGGCACCGCCGGTGCGTGGTGGACCACGTAGCTGAACACCGTGCCCCTGCCCGACGCGACGACGTAGTCGAGGGGCTTGTCCCTGTCCTGCCAGATTGCAGGGATGGGTGGATGCCGTAGCGAACCGTCCTCGACACGCTGCACGCGCAGCTCGCCCACCTTCGTTCCGTCCCAGAAGAACTCGGTTTCCTGCGAGACCACGGGCCGAATCTGCTCCGGAACCTCTGCAGCGGCGCTCGAAACGTTCGGTGCGAACTTGAGCACACGGAAGAGCATCTCCGCGACAGGTTCCTCGCCGACGTACCAGATGTTCCGCGTGGTGACGAACCATCCGTGGCCGAGCCCGGTCTTCTTCGGGCCGACCACGTTCTCGAGCCGCGCGGTCAACGTCACCTCCTCACCGACTCGCAGATAACGGTGATAGGTCTGCTCGCAGTTGGTCGCAACGATGGAGGTGAAGCCCGCTTCGTCGAGGATCGCCATGATCTGCCCGAGCGGGTCGTCGGCCGAACGAGTCCGGTGCAGCCCGCCCATCGTCCAGACCTGCGCCATCGCCGGCGGCGCGACGACACCTTCGTGTCCGGCCTCCCGTGCCGCAGCGTCGTCGACGTAGATCGGATTGGCGTCACCGATGGCCTCGACCCAGTTGTTGATCATCGGTTGGTTGACGGGGTCGCGGCCGGCGCGGCGCGCGCTTTCGCCCTGTGCCGCAATGCGGTCGGCGGCCTCGGCGATGGTCTCGCTCATCGGATTACTCTGGGCAGTCCGAGTCCGGAGGTCGCGATCAACTCTCGCATCACCTCGTTCACCCCACCGCCGAAGGTGATCACCAGATTGCGTTTGACCTGCTTGTCCAGCCACGCCATCAGCGCCGCAGTATCGGGATCGGCGGGATTTCCGTGCCGTCCGATCAACTCCTCGGCGAGGCGGCCCACCCGCTGAATACGTTCGGTGGCAAACACTTTGGTGGCCGATGCGTCGGCAACGTCCACTGCATCCGCGGTACTCGACGCTACCTGCCAGTTGAGCAGCTCGTTGATACGGAACGTCGCGTATACCTCACCGAGCGTGCGGCGGACATCGGGTTCGTCCAGCAGCCCGTGCGCTCGAGCCCACGTCCGCAACCGGACGAGCAGACCGGCGATTCGGCCCGCCGGCCCGAGCATGACGCGTTCGTGATTGAGCTGCGTCGTGATCAAGCGCCACCCGGCATTCTCTTCCCCTACCAGCATGTCCACGGGAACGCGCACGTCGTTGTAGTACGTCGCGTTGACATGGTGGGCGCCGTCACACGTGATGATCGGCGTCCACGAGTACCCCGGGTCGGTGGTGTCGACGATCAGCATCGAGATCCCGCGGTGCCGCGAATCCGGCGCACCGGTTCGCACCGCCAACCAG
The DNA here is from genome assembly GCF_020889545.1 of Rhodococcus sp. I2R. Classification (NCBI taxonomy): domain Bacteria; kingdom Bacillati; phylum Actinomycetota; class Actinomycetes; order Mycobacteriales; family Nocardiaceae; genus Rhodococcus; species Rhodococcus sp. I2R. The sequence continues at coordinate 73,995 of NZ_JAHUTG010000015.1, read as the reverse complement.
ATGTAGTCGGCATCGTGGCCACCGGTGGTGAAGATCTTCTGACCGTTGACGACATACTCGTCGCCGTCACGGACGGCGGTCGTCTCGAGTGCGGCCAGATCGGTTCCGGCTTCCGGTTCGGTGTAGCCGATGGCGAAGTGCACATCCCCGGCCAGGATCGCAGACAGGAATTTCGCCTTCTGCGTATCGTTTCCGTATTTCTGCAGCGTGGGCCCGACGGTTTGCAGCGTGACCGCCGGCAGCGGAATGTCGGCTCGGGCAGCCTCGTTGACGAAGATCGACTGCTCGACGTCACCGAATCCGTGACCACCGAACTCCTTCGGCCAGCCGACACCGAGCCAGCCGTCGCTACCCATCTTCTTGATGATCTTGCGGTAGGTCTCGCCGTGCCGCTCGGTCATCATGACCTCGGCGTCGTGATCGCTGACAAGATCCGAGAAGTAGTCCCGCAATTGTTTCTGCAGTCTCAGCTGCGCCTCGGTCAGTTCGACGAACATGCTGCCCCCAAGATCTCGAGTCGGTGCGCGGCTCCGCCGAGCAGTCGTGCCAGATCCTTTGCGGCGGAGTAGTAACGGTGCATCGGATAGGTGACATCGACACCGATGCCGCCGTGCAGGTGGTGGCACATCTGCATCGCGGCCGGAAGCTCGGCGGCGATCCAGTACGCCAGTACATCGCCGTCGCCACCACCTCCGTCGTTCTCGAGCGATGCCTGCCAGACCGCGGACACCGCCGCCACATGCAGGGTTCGCGCGGTGACGTAGACGTCGGCGATCTCGCCCGCCACCGCCTGGAACGTTGCGAGCGGTTTACCGAATTGGTGACGGTTGGCCAGGTGGGTTGCCGTCAGTTCCGCGGCCCCGGCGGCAAGGCCGTCGGCAACGGCACCGATGGCTGCGACCGCGAGACGATACAGCCGCGCTGTGTCGAGGGAGACGAATTCGCCGGGCACGTCGTCCATTTCGACGACATATTCGGGTTCCCCCGTCGACGACGGTGTCCGCGTGCAGGTGACGCCGTCCGCTTTTGGATCGACGAGGACGATTCCCTCCGAGGTCGGCACCAGGATGCGGTGTGCCTGCTCGGCGTAGGCGACGGCGATCTTGGTTCCGGTCACCCGCATCCGGTCTCCGTCGGGAACCGCCTTGGTGGCGGGGTCGAGCGGAAACGGTGAGCGCGGTTCAGCGAGGGCCGCAGTGAGGATCGCGCCGGGCTGCGCGATGCGCGCGATCACCTCGGGCCCGGTGAGCGCGGTCAGCGGCACGATGCCGAAGCCGATAGTGGCCAGTGCCGGGCCGACCGCGGCGTGCTTCGCCAATTCCGTCAGTACGACGGCTGCTTCGGGGAGACCGAGTCCATCACCTCCGGCAGCTTCTGGCAGCAGCATCGTCGACAGGCCCGCGTCGGAAAGCGCTGCCCACAGATCCGCGGGCTCGCGCGCGATGAGGCCGTCGACCATCTCGGCCACGATTGTCTGCGTCGAGTCTCGGGTGAAGTCCACGCTCAAATACCTGCCTGTGCGTCGATCGGGAACGAGTAGAACGTGTTCTATTTTTAACACCTGGGAGCGGGATTGGCCAGTGCCGCCCGCGCAACGCCCCTCAGCCCGCCCTGGGCAGTCCGAGGATTCTCTCCGCGGCGACGGTCAGAAGAATTTGCGTGGTTCCACCGGCAATGGACAGACATCTCGTCAGGAGCATCTCCTTCGCGATGGGACTCCAGGCGGCACCTCCACTGCCGGTGGCTTCGAGTGCGAACTCCGCCAGGTCCTGCCGATGACGCACTCCCACCAATTTGCGAACACTCGATTCTGCGCCGGGATCCTGCCCGCCGAGCCTTCGGAGAGTCGCACGCAGGTCCAAGACCGACAGGACGAGTCCGTCGGCGATGAGGCCGCCGAGACGCTCGGTCACCGCCGCGTTGTCGCGGGTGGCCGTCACCACCTCCTCGAGGGCGGCGCCCAGGGCTCCGCCGCTGCTCATGGCGACACGCTCGTTGGCGAGGGTGGTGCGGACGAGCTTCCACCCACCGTCGACGTCACCGACAAGGCACTCGTCGGGAACGAACACGTCCTCGAGGAAGACTTCGTTGAAGACTGCGTCCCCGGTCATTTCGCGGAGCGGTTCGACACGAATGCCCGCCGATTTCATATCGAGTAGGAAGTAGCTGATGCCCTTGTGTTTGGCAGCGTCTCGGTTGGTGCGGGCCAGGCAGATGGCCCAGTCGGCCTCGCGGGCAAGGGAGGTCCAGATCTTGTGCCCCCGCAACGTCCACCCACCGTCCGTTCTGGTCGCGGACGTGCGCAGCGAGGCCAGGTCCGAGCCAGCCTCGGGTTCACTGAACAGCTGGCACCAGGTGATCTCACCACGCAGGGTCGGGCCCGTGAACCGTTCGATCTGACGGGCGGTGCCGTGCTCGAGAATCGTCGGCACGGCCCACCCACCGATGACGAGATCGGGCGGCTGGAGTCCGGCACGCTGCAATTCCTGCGAGTACAGAAGCTGCAGGGCGGCTCCGGCGTCGCGGCCGTGCGGTGACGGCCAGTGCGGCGCCGCCAAGCCCGAATCAGCGAGTGCAGTCCGCGAGTCCTCCGCGTCGGCGATCACTCCGATCTCCGCTCGGATCTCCGCGCGGCGCTTTTCGGCGTCGCCGAGGTCGACGGTCAAGGTCCGACGGACCCCCGCTCGGGTCAACTCGGCGACGCTTCCACGCCAGCGGGAAGATCCCCCGAGCAACTGACGCAAAGCCAGTGCGCGGCGGAGGTAGAGGTGGGCATCGTGCTCCCAGGTGAAGCCGATGCCGCCGAGAACCTGAATGCAGTCTTTCGCTGTGTCCACGGCACCGTCGAGTGCGATGGTCGCAGCAACGGCAGCCGAGAGAGGCAACTCGTCGGGAGCGGAGTCCATTGCCACAGCCGCGTCCCATGCCGCTGCGCGGATCTTCTCGACGCGGCACAGCATCTCCGCGCACAGGTGTTTGACGGCCTGGAAGCTCCCGATGGGGGCGCCGAACTGCTCGCGTGTCTTGGCATGAGCGACGGCTGTATCGAGGCACCATCCGGCGATCCCGGCCGCGTCGGCCGCGGCCAACGTGGCGGCGATGTCGTGCACGTTTTCGGTCGACACACCCTCGATAGCGCTGTGCCGCGGTATGCGGACGGCCTCGAACACGATCCGAGCGATCGGCAGACTGCCGTCGATGCCGACGATCGGTTCGATTTTCGTGCCTGGGGTATCCGCAGGGATGACGAACCAGTCGTTGCCGATCGGCGCGAGCACCGCCACCCCGTCGGCGCCGCCGGTGACCACGTCGAGAACACCGTCGACGATCATCGTGTCGCCATCGAGCACGGCGACGAGCGAGGTAACGGACAGAGCCACTGCGCAGGGGGTCCGCCCGGAACACAGGTCCTCCGCCGAGCGACCGCGTCCGACTCCACGTCCAACCAAGGTCGCTGCCAGCGCGCTGGTCCACACCGGTCCGGCGACCAGCCCCGACCCGGCCGATTCCACCATCACGGCAAGATCGGCGACGGTGCCCCCCACCCCGCCCGCGGACTCCGGGACTGCGACGGAGAAGACCCCCAGATCGGCAAGATCCTGCCAGTGTGTGCGCCATCCGGACTCCGGATCTGCGCGTAGAGTACCGATCGGTTCGACCGAGGCGATCCATGACCGGATCGACCTCTGGACGTCGCGTTGGTCCTCGCTCGTGGCTAGTGTCACAGTGATTTCCCCAGCTCTCGTGATGACTTTCCCGTCTAGAACGTGTTCTAATACGCTAGCTGTTCACGAGTCAAGGTGCGAAGGAAAACGTCGATGACCTCATCATCTCGATCGGGCCCCGAGGGCCCGGCCGACAAGAACGGAGCCCCGGCAACGACGCCGCCCCCGACTCCGCTGCGTTCGGTCGGCGTGCTCACCGACGACGACCTCAGCTCCAACGCGCAGCGCGAGCGCCGCAAACGAATCCTCGATTCGACGCTCGCACTCGCGTCGAAGGGCGGCTACGAGGCCGTGCAGATGCGCGCCGTCGCCGAGCGAGCCGATGTCGCCGTCGGAACGCTGTATCGCTACTTCCCGTCGAAGGTGCACCTGCTGGTGTCGGCGCTCGCCCGCGAGTTCGAGCGGATCGAGTCGCGGCGCAAGATGCCTCCCGGCCAGACCCCCCAGGAGCGGATGCACCTGATCCTGGGACAGATCACACGTGCCATGCAACGTGATCCACTACTCACCGAGGCGATGACCCGCGCGTTCATGTTCGCCGACGCCTCCGCCGCCGCCGAGGTGGACCAGGTCGGCCGGCTGATGGACCGACTGTTCGCCAAAGCGATGAGCGACGGTGAGCCAACAGAATTGCAGCTCAGCATCGCTCGAGTCATCAGCGATGTGTGGTTGTCGAATCTGGTGGCCTGGCTGACGCGACGGTCCTCGGCCACCGATGTGGCCGCGCGACTCGAACTGACAGTCGATCTTCTGCTGGGCGGAGCCAAGCCGCTCGACTGACGCCTCGGCGTCCGATTGAGCCAAGGACGGTCGGATCGCCTAGATTCGTAGCGTGACTGCACAGGATTTGCCGCTTGAACTTCGCCGCGCCCTCATCGGTGTGGCCCGGACGCCTCGATTGCTCGTCACCTCGGACTACGACGGCACGATGGCTCCACTCGTGTCCGATCCGCTGAAGGCGTTTCCACATCCCGAATCGGTGCACGCCATGCGTGGCCTCGCCAACCTCGCCAGTACCACCGCCGCAGTTATTTCCGGACGTGCCCTCCGCGACCTGGCGACGCTCTCTCGCCTGCCCGCCGAAGTGCAGCTCGTCGGCAGCCACGGCAGCGAGTTCGACATCGGCTTCATCCACGCCATCGACGACGATGCCAAGAAGCTGTTGCACGACATCTCGGAAGAGATGTCGACCGTGGCGGCCGATCTCGACGGCGTGACGGTCGAGGTCAAGCCGGCCAGCGCTGCCCTGCACGTCCGCAACGCATCACCCGAGGACGCACAGCGCGCACTCGACGCGATCCGCGCAGGCATCGCCCAACGTGACGGCGTCGAGGTCACCGAGGGCAAGTCCGTCATCGAGCTCGCCGTCATCGTCACCGACAAGGGCGTGGCCCTCGACATCCTGCGGCACCAGGAAAGCGCGACCGCCGCGGTCTTCTTCGGCGACGACGTCACCGACGAGAAGGCCTTCGCGCGGCTGCACGGCCCCGACATCGGGGTCAAGGTCGGCACCGGCGACAGCGCCGCAGGCTTCCGACTCGAGACCACCGAGCAGGTATCGCTGGCACTGGCGTTCCTCCTCCAAGAGCGACGCCAGTGGCTCTCCGGCGCCGACGCTCCACCCATCGAACGGCTGACGATGCTCGCCAGCCCGAACTCGGTCGCCCTGGTCACCCCGGACGCGAACATGACGTGGCTGTGCCACCCCGAGCCCGACTCGGCCGCGATCTTCGCCCACCTCCTGGGCGGCGACCAGGCCGGACATTTCAGCGTCGGACCGACCCGCGCTGCACTGCCGCTGAGCCAGCGGTACGTCGACGGCACCATGACCGTGCAGACCAAGTGGTCGAGCCTGCAGGTGACGGACTACCTGCCCCACGATGTCCCCGACGGCCAGACATCGCTGACGCGCGTCATCAGCGGTACCGCGACTGCCGTCGTGTCCTTCGCGCCCCGTCCGGAGTTCGGCAACATTCGTGTCCGACTCGAACCGGAGGCCGACGGCATCCGTATCTACGGCACGGCCGACCCCATGGTCCTGCGCAGCCCCGGAGTGCAGTGGAACATCGTCTCCGACGGGATCCAGGAAACCGCTCACGCCGAGGTGGATCCATCACAGGGACCGGTGATACTCGAATTACGCCTCGGTGCAGACGATCTGGGCCCATCCGCAGTTCCCGAACCGGAGCGACGCGCCGAGTCCGAAAGCTACTGGAAAGACTGGGCCGACCGACTCACGCTGCCGCCGCTCAAGCCCGATCTGATGAAGCGATCGGCGCTGACACTCCGAGGTCTCGTCCATGCCGATTCCGGCTCGATCATGGCGGCAGCCACCACATCGCTGCCGGAGGAGATCGGCGGCGTCCGAAACTGGGACTACCGCTACTGCTGGCTGCGTGACGCCGCCCTCACCGCCTCCGCCCTGGTGAACGTCGGATCCACCGTCGAGGCCGAGAACTACCTGTCCTGGGTTCACGGTGTGCTGGAATCTGTTTCGGGCCCCGAACGACTGCATCCGCTCTACACTCTCTGGGGTCTCGGCCTACCGCCGGAAGCTGTCATCGACGAACTACCCGGTTACGCCGGATCGCGGCCCGTCCGCGTCGGCAACGCTGCCAACCAGCAGGTGCAGCTGGATGTGTTCGGCCCCATCGTCGACCTCATCTCCTCCCTCGCCCACAACCGACGTGCGCGCGGGCGGCGCGGCAAAGAAGCACTGTCCGACGATGATTGGTCACTCGTGCGCGCGATGGTCGAGGCCGTCGAGCGTCGGTGGTCCGAACCCGATCACGGTATCTGGGAAATCCGCGGCAACCCCCGCCACCACGTGTACTCCAAGGTGATGGGTTGGATGACCATCGACCGCGCCCTCACTCTGGCGCGCAAGTTCAACCGAGAGACCGAACCCTCTTGGGAGACACTGTGTTCGACGATCCGCGCCGAGGTGCTCGAGCAGGGCTGGAACGACGAGGTGCAGTCCTACACCGCCGCCTACGACGGAACCGATCTCGACGCCGCAACCCTGCACATCGGACTCTCCGGACTCATCGACCCGTCCGATCCGCGTTTCGCCGCGACCGTGACTGCCACCGAGCGCGAACTGCGCAGCGGGATGACGGTGTACCGGTACCACCACGACGACGGCCTACCCGGCGGCGAAGGTGGATTCCACCTGTGCGCCGCATGGCTCGTCGAGGCGTACCTACTGATCGGCCAGCGCTCCGAGGCCGAGGCACTGTTCGCGCAACTGGTGGCCGTAGCAGGGCCGACCGGTCTGCTCAGCGAGGAATACGATCCAGTCGCCGAGCGATCTCTCGGCAACCACCCGCAGGCCTACAGCCACCTCGGACTGCTGCGATGTGCAGCGTTGCTGAGCTCCTGAGGTTTCTCCCCTCCTCCCTCCTCCTCCTTTCGGCATGAATGGGCCATTGCAACGGCTAGACAGTTGCAATGGCCCATTCATGCTGAAAGAGGCGGCGGCCCCGCAGTGCGTCCCTTGACAAGTTCGGTGGGCAGGAATTCGGCCGCGACCACGCCGGATCGTGCGGTGGAGACCAATAGCGCACCAGCTCGGCGGCCTTTTTCCTCGGCGTCCTGGCGGACGGTGGTGACGTTCTCGCGGATGGCGTCCTCGACGCCGTCGAATCCGGTGACGGTGAGCTGACCGGGTACGTCGATTCCAGTCACCTTGGCGAAGTTGAGCGCACCGAGCGCCAGGACATCGGTGGTGCACAGCAAAGCCGTCGTATCGCGGTTGGCCTGCAATGCCTGAGCGGCCGCCGAGTGACCCGACCTCGTCGTGTGCTCGAAACGTTCGACGACGGTGAGTGTGTTCGGATCCAGCCCGGCCTCGGCCATCGAATCCTTCACTCCCGCAATTCGTTCGCGCTGTACGTGGAAGTGACTGTCTCGAAGCCGATCGGGGGGTACGACGCCATCGCGGCGGTCGCGTCCCAGGCGCATGCAGAGCACGGCGATGTGTTCGTGTCCGAGTGCAATGACCTGGTCTGCGAGGACTTTCATGGCAGCGCGGTCATCGATTGCGACGAGTGCGGCCTCGGGCACCCCGCGTGGCTGATCGCAGATGACGATCGGCAGGTGCCGCTCGCGTACTGCCAGGAGATAAGGGTCGTCGTCGGCGACGGAGTAGACGACGAAGGCATCGACGCCGGCCTGCTGAACGACGGCGGCCGCTGCGGTGTCGTCACGATCGGGGCCTGCCGGGATGAGCAACAGACCCTGCCCCGCTGCCTCGCACGATTCGGCCAGTCCGGCGAGAAACGCCATTGCGGCGGGGTCGCGGAACGAGTAGCTCAGCGCCTCGGTGAGCACCAGACCCACTGCGCCGGCCTTGCGGGTGCGCAGTGACCGCGCCACGGGGTCCGGCCCTGCATAACCGCGACGCTTCGCCGCCATGAGCACGCGCTCGCGCAATTCGGGTGAGAGTTGGTCCGGACGGTTGTACGCGTTCGACACCGTGGTGCGCGAGACTTTCAGCTCGGCGGCGATGGACGCCAACGTTGCCGGGCGTCGCGGTTCCCTCGACCTGGACATACCCGGACGTTAGTCGCAAACGAGGCCACACCGGAAATCGACGGATCGTGCCAGATTCGAGGGGAAGGGCATTGGCGCTACAATGAAACGGTAACCGTTACCAATTGCATCTATTCGTACATCCTCAGGAGAGTCCCGTGCGTCAGCCACGCCTTCCGTTTCCTCGCACAGCCACCGCACTCGTAGGCCTGTCCTGCGCGGCGGCTCTCACGCTCAGCGCCTGCAGCTCGGACTCCGAGACGACACCCGACGCATCGGGCCCCGCGGCGGCAGTCGACGGCCCGATCACCATCGTCGCCTCCACGAACGTCTGGGCCAGCGTCGCCGAGGCAGTGGCAGGCGATATGGCCACCGTCGAGTCGATCATCGACGACCCGTCCGGCGATCCGCACTCGTACGAGGCATCCCCGGGTGACGCCGCTATGGTCGCCGAGGCCTCGCTCGTGGTCTACAACGGCGGCGGCTACGACGAGTTCATCGAAAACATCCTCGAAGCCGAGGGCCAGAACGTACCGACGGTCAACGCGTTCGACCTCGCCGGAGCAGGCCACAGCGAAGAAGGCCACAGCGACGAAGAAGCACACGAGGAAGAAACTCACGAAGAAGACGACCACAGTCACGGCGAGGTGAACGAGCACGTCTGGTACGACGCCGAGGTTGCCGCTGCGACCGCGGAATCCATCGCCGAGACACTCGGTCAGCTCGATCCCGACAACGCCGAGCAGTACACCGCCAATGCCGAAACCTTCCACGATCAGGTCCACTCCATCACCGATGTAACCGCTGCGATCGCAGCCGAGCACCCGGCGGCACCTGTCGCTCAGACCGAGCCGATCGCGCACTACCTGCTGGTGGAATCCGGTCTCGAGGACCTCACCCCGGAGGACTTCAAAAACGCTATCGAGGAGGGCAACGATCCGTCCCCCGCCTCGATCGCCGCCACTCGCGACCTGTTCACGTCCAACTCGGTGCAGGTTCTCGTCTACAACGTTCAGACGCAGGATGCCGTCACTCAGGACATCCGCCAGACCGCCGAGGCCGCTGATGTACCCGTCGTCGAGGTCACCGAGACCCTGCCCGAGGGCATGACCTACATCGAGTGGCAGACCCAGGCAGCGGAGGATCTGCAAGCCGCCCTGAGTGCATCCTGACTCGCGCGCAGCTGCAGCTCCCTGGAAAACTGGGGACATGCCTGCTGTAGAACTGCGCGACGCCAGCTTGGCGTTCGGTGAGCGCACGCTGTGGCAGCACCTCGATCTCAGCGTGCAGCGCGGTGAGTTCGTGGCAATCCTCGGCCCCAACGGCTCGGGCAAGACGTCATTGCTCAAGGTCTTGCTCGGCCAGAACCACCTGACGTCCGGGACCGCCACGATCGGCGGCGAGCCCGTCCGTCACGGCCAGGCCGGCGTCGGCTACGTCCCGCAACAACGCAGCATCGACGACGGTCTTCCCTTACGCGGGCGCGATCTGGTTGGCCTCGGCTGGGACGGCCATGTCTGGGGCATGGGGATTCGAGGGATGCGGGAGCGCAAACGCATCGTCGAAGACGCGCTCGATCAGGTCGGTGCCCAGAGTTTCGCCGGAGCACCTGTCGGCTCGTTGTCCGGTGGCGAGCAGCAGCGCCTGAGAATCGCGCAGGCACTCGTCGGGGATCCGACGGTGCTGCTGTGTGACGAGCCGTTGCTGAGCCTCGACCTGGCCAATCAGCGGCTCGTCTCCGAGCTGATCGACCGGCGCCGGCGAGAGCACGACACCGCTGTCCTGTTCGTCACCCACGAGATCAATCCGATTCTGCCCCTCGTCGACCGCGTCGTGTACATCGTCGACGGGAGATTTCGCATCGGAACACCGGCGACGGTGATGACAACCGAGGTGCTCTCGGAGCTGTACGGCACCGAGGTGGAGGTGTTGAAGGTTCGTGGCCGGTTGATCGTCGTCGGCACCGGAGATTCCATCGATGCGCTGGGGTCCGCGGGCGCGCACCACCCACCCACGCCGGAACAGACAGGAACCACCCCGGCATGAACGACAAAGTCAGCGACGCACTGTCGAAGATGTTCGATTTCAGTACCACCGCGAACCTGCTCAACTACGACTTCGTGCAGCAAGCACTGATCGCGGCCGCGATTCTCGGTCTGCTCGCGGGTGCGCTCGGGCCGTTGATCGTCAGCCGGCAGTGGGCCTTCGCCGTTCACGGTTCGAGTGAGCTGTCGCTGACGGGCGCCTCCGCCGCGCTACTCGTCGGTATCACCGTCGGCCTCGGCGCCATCGTGGGTTCGGTGGTGGCCGCGGTGATGTTCGCGCTGCTCGGGTCCAAGGCCCGGGACCGGGATTCCGTCATCGGCGTCATCATGTCGTTCGGGCTCGGACTGTCGGTGCTGTTCATCTGGCTCTACCCGGGCCGCACCGGAACCAGCTTCTCGCTGCTGATCGGGCAGATCGTGGGCGTGGGCCAGAGCGGAATCCAACTACTGCTCGTCTGTGCCGTCGTGGTGCTGATCGTGCTCGCCGTCGTCTACCGCCCGCTGCTGTTCGCGAGCACCGATCCGGAGGTCGCGCTCGCCAGGGGCATCCCCGTTCGCGGGCTGTCCGTGGTGTTCGCCGTGCTCGTCGGCGTCGCCTGCGCCCTCGGCGTCCAGATCGTCGGCGCTCTGCTGGTGCTGTCCCTGCTCGTCACTCCTGCGGCTGCAGCGGCCCGCGTCACCGCGAGCCCGCTCAAGGCGACGGTGCTGTCCATTCTCTTCGCCGAGACCGCAGCCGTCGGCGGCATTCTGCTCTCGCTCGCCCCCGGCCTCCCGGTCTCGACGTTCGTCACCACCATCTCGTTCGTCATCTATCTGGTGTGCCGCGGCGTGGGCTCGCGACGCAAAGCCAACTCTGGACGGGTGCTGGCGGGATAATCGATCGATGACGTCCATCGATTTGAACTCCGACCTCGGCGAGGGCTTCGGAACGTGGACGCTGGGCGACGACACAGCCATGCTGTCCATCGTCACCAGCGCCAACATCGCATGCGGGTTTCACGCCGGTGACCCGCGCACGATCCTCGATACCTGCCGCGGCGCCGCCGAGAACTTCGTCCGGATAGGCGCGCAGGTCGGCTACCGCGATCTCGCCGGCTTCGGACGTCGCTTCATCGACATCGAGGCCGCCGATCTCACTGCCGACGTGCTGTATCAATTGGGCGCGCTCGACGGTCTCGCTCAGGCCTCGGGCTCGGCCATCGCCTATGTCAAACCGCACGGCGCTCTGTACAACGCGTTGGTGGCGCACGGTGATCAGGCGCGCGCTGTGGTCGATGCCGTGCGTTCCTACGACCCGACGCTCCCCGTCCTCGGTCTGCCAGGATCGGTGTTTCTGCGGGAAGCTCAGGACGCGGGGCTACGCGCGGTCACCGAGGCGTTCGCCGATCGCGCGTACACGCCCACCGGCGAGCTGGTCTCGCGCCGGGTCGGCGGTGCCGTGCTGACCGATCCCTCGGTCGTCGCGGAGCGCGTGCTGAGACTGGTCCGAGACGGCACCGTCGAGGCGATCGACGGATCAACGATACGGATCGACGCCGAGTCGGTGTGCGTGCACGGCGACTCCCCGGGTGCCGTGGACATGGCACATACGGTTCGCAAGATACTGTTCGACAACGATATCGACATCGCTTCGTTCATCCGATGATTCTGCGTTCCTGCGGCGACCGAGCCATTCTCGTCGAGTACTTCGATCTCGCCGAAACGATGGCATTCTTCGCCTCGCTGCGTGTCAGCGCACCCGAGGACGTCGAGGAACTCGTTCCAGCGGCTCGCACGATACTGGTGCGACACAATGGGAACAGCGATTCTGTGGCCGCCTGGATCCGCGCCACGGAGCCCGCCGACCGCGCCGCCGCGCCGGCTACCGAGCCGGGGGTGATAGCGGTCCACTACGACGGCGCCGATCTCGCCGACGTCGCCGAGGCCACCGGTCTCACCACGCGCGAGGTGATCCTCGCCCACACCGAACAAGTGTGGACCGTCGCCTTCGCCGGTTTCGCTCCGGGCTTCGGCTATCTCGTCGGTACCGACGATCGGCTGCATGTACCCCGCCGGGCAACACCGCGTACGACGGTTCCCGCCGGTTCCGTGGGGCTCGCAGGTGAATTCTCCGGCGTCTATCCGCGTAGCTCGCCCGGAGGATGGCAGTTGATCGGTCACACCGAAACGGTGCTGTGGGACATCGAACGCACACCGCCGGCACTACTGCAGCCGGGAACAACGTTTCGATTCGAGCAGGTATGAGGAAGCTGTCGATTCTGCAGACGGGGCCGCTGTGCACGGTTCAAGATCGCGGACGGTCAGGGCACGCCCCGATCGGCGTGGGCCGCTCCGGGGCTGCTGACATCCTCGCTCACGATGCGGCGAATCGCCTGGTAGGCAACAGCTCACAGGCTGCCACGCTGGAGGTGACATTCGGCGGCTTGGCGCTGAGAGCCGAGTTCGATACCGTCGTCGCCGTCACCGGCGCGTCCACCGAATGCACCGTCGACGGAGCGAGGCAAGGGCTGTATTCGATGATCACGCTGCCCGCCGGATCGATCTTGACACTCGCGGCACCGACATCGGGCCTACGCAACTACGTCGCTGTGCGCGGGGGTATCGATGCGCCGACTGTATTGGGAAGTCGATCGACGGACACGTTGTCCGGCATCGGCCCCGAGGTGATGCGACCCGGCACGGAACTTCTCGTCGGGGCCGAACACGCGGATTGGCCCGCCGCAGACTTCATTCCACCACCCATACCGACACCGACATTGCGATTGCGCATCCACTACGGGCCGCGCGACGATTGGTTCACAGCGCGGGCCAGGTCCACGTTGGTCCAGCAGAACTGGACGGTGTCTCAGGATTCCGATCGCGTCGGCATCCGACTGGACGGCGCCGAGCCCTTGCCCCGCGCAGTCGCCGGCGAACTCCCGAGTGAGGGGATGGTGCCGGGCGGCCTGCAAGTGCCACCGGAGGGCAAGCCGGTGCTCTTCCTGGCAGATCATCCCGTGACGGGCGGCTACCCGGTCATTGCCGTTGTCGCCTCGGGCAGTATTCCGCAGGCCGCGCAGCTGCGCCCCGGCGACACGGTGCAATTCTGGGTCGGTTGATCCACAGCCACGAGCCCTCGGGTCCTAGCGACGCTGGCGGGCGATATCGGCAACGACGACGCCCGCAGCCACGGACGCATTGAGCGATTCGACGGGGCCGGCCATGGGAATGGACAGAATCATGTCGCACGTCTCGCGGACCAACCGAGACAGGCCCTTGCCCTCGGAACCGACGACGATCGCCACGGGTCCGCTGCCGTCGAACTCGTCCAGGGTGGTGTCGCCGCCCGCATCCAGACCGATGATGGTGATGCCCTTGGTCTGCCAATCCTTCAGTGTGCGAGTGAGATTGGTGGCACGCGCGACTGGTAGGCGGGCGGCGGCCCCGGCGCTGGTGCGCCAGGCAACGGCGGAGACGCTCGCGCTGCGACGCTGCGGTATCACCACACCGTGCCCACCGAAGGCAGCGACGGATCTGATGACCGCACCGAGGTTGCGCGGGTCGGTGATGTTGTCCAGAGCGACGAGCAGCGCCGGCTCCTGATGCGCGCGGGCGGCGGCGATCAGATCATCGGGGTGCGCGTAGCGATAAGGCGGCACCTGAAGCGCCAGCCCCTGATGCAGACCGTTGGCACTGAGCTTGTCCAGATCCGAGCGCGGGACCTCGAGGATCGAGATCCCAGCATCGCCGGCCCGCTGAACACTCTCTTTCAGACGCTCGTCACTGTCGGTACCGACGGCAACCCACAGTGCCGTCGCGGGGACTCCGGCGCGGAGGCACTCCACGACAGGGTTCCGGCCGAGTACCACCTCTGGACCTTCGTCGTTCTTCCGGCTCGCGACGCGGCCACCACCCGGCCTGCCGCGCGTCTGCGCCGACTTCTCTGCCATCTTTGCGCGGCGAGCTGCGGGGTGTTTGGTCCTGGCCTCGGCGGGAGGCGTCGCGCCACGCCCTTCGAGCCCCTTGCGGCGCTTGCCTCCGGAACCGGCGACCTGCCCCTTCTTGCTACCGGTCTTTCGGATTGCGCCGCGCCTACTGGAATTGCCTGCCATCACTGCCCTGCTTCGTCGGTACTGCTGATTGCCCCTACGGACCATTCGGGTCCGCTGGGAGTGTCTGTCACGTCTATTCCGGCCTTGGCGAGGCGATCCCTGATCGCGTCGGCGGTGACCCAATCCTTGTCGATCTTCGCCTGCGCGCGCCGCCCGAGTTCCGCATCGACCAGCACACCGAGCGCGGCCTTCAACGCCCCGCCACCATCGCTGCCGGATTCCCAATGCGGGTCCAGTGGATCCACGCCGAGGATGGACAGCATCGCCCGCACGTTCGACGCATGCTCGACGGCGCCCGAGAAGTCTCCGCTCTCGAGTGCGCTGTTGCCTGCTCGGACGCTCGCGTGCACCTCGGCCAACGCTTTGGGAACCCCGAGATCGTCGTCGAGTGCCGCTGCGAAGTCCTCGGTCCAGGTGCCGAGCGGGACATCACCGGCCCGCTCGACGACGCGTCGCACGAAGCCCTCGATGCCGCGGTAGGTCACCGCTGCGGTCTGCAACGCATGATCGGAGTACTCGAGCATCGATCGATAGTGCGCGCTGCCGAGGTAGTATCGAAGCTCTTGTGGCCGAACGGTTTTGAGGACGTTGGGAACCGAAAGCACGTTGCCGAGCGATTTCGACATCTTCTCGCCGCCCATGGTCACCCAGCCGTTGTGCAACCAGTACCGGCTGAAACCATCGCCCGCGGCCTTGCTCTGCGCGCGTTCGTTCTCGTGGTGCGGGAAAACCAGATCCAGACCACCACAATGGATATCGAACTCCGGACCGAGGAAGGCCTCGGACATAGCGGAGCATTCGAGGTGCCAGCCCGGACGTCCGCGGCCCCACGGCGTCGGCCACGAGGGCTCTCCCTCCTTGGCCGCCTTCCACAGCGTGAAGTCACGCGGATCGCGTTTGCCCACGCCGGCGCTCTCGCCCTGATGAACGTCATCGAGCTTGTGTCCCGACAATGCGCCGTAGCCCGGGAAGCTCAGCACATCGAAGTAGACGTTGCCTTCTGCCGCGTACGCATGCCCGGATGCGATGAGTCGTTCGATCAACTCGATCATCTGGGTGATATGGCCGGTGGCGCGCGGCTCGGCCGAGGGAGGGAGCACACCGAGCTTGTCGTACGCCCACGTGAAAGACCGCTCGAAGGTCGCGGCCCATTCCCACCAGGGCCGGCCGGCGTCGCGCGCCTTGTTCAGGATCTTGTCGTCGATGTCGGTGACGTTGCGGATGAAGGCGACGTCGTAGTCCTGGGCGGTCAACCACCGGCGCAGGACGTCGAATGCCACTCCGCTGCGAACATGGCCGATGTGCGGCTCACCTTGCACCGTTGCCCCGCACAGGTATACCGACGCGTGGCCAGGGACCAGGGGGGTGAATTCCCGCAAGGCCCTTGATTCGGTGTCGTAGAGGTGAAGGGTCACGCCCAGCAATGCTACCGGTGCTTTTACTCCGTCATGACAAGAGCGGTCGCGACCGCCGCGATCCCTTCACCCCGGCCGGTCAACCCGAGTCCGTCGGTGGTGGTGGCGGAGACCGATACGGGCGCCCCCAGCAACGCGGAGAGCGTCTGCTGCGCTTCGGCGCGCCGCGGGCCGATCTTAGGACGATTACCGATGATCTGCACCGCAGCGTTGCCGATCGTCATGCCGCTCTCGGTGAGTAGCCGCCGCACCTCGGTCAGCATCGCGGCGCCGCTCACGCCGTCCCATTCGGGGCGACCGGTACCGAAAACGGAGCCGAGGTCACCGAGCCCGGCCGCGGACAGAAGTGCGTCGCACAGCGCGTGGGCAGCGACGTCGCCGTCCGAATGCCCTTCCAGCCCGTCGGCGTCCTCGAAGAGCAGACCGGCGAGCCAGCACGGCCTGCCGATCTCGATGGGATGGACGTCGGTGCCGATTCCGACTCTCATGGGCTCACCTTCGCCGCATCCACATCCTGCGCAGC
The DNA here is from genome assembly GCF_020889545.1 of Rhodococcus sp. I2R. Taxonomy (NCBI): domain Bacteria; kingdom Bacillati; phylum Actinomycetota; class Actinomycetes; order Mycobacteriales; family Nocardiaceae; genus Rhodococcus; species Rhodococcus sp. I2R. The sequence goes on along the minus strand of NZ_JAHUTG010000015.1, from coordinate 57,663 downwards.
AGTCGCATCGGCATGAGGGGCTTCGGCAAGAGCCGCATCGGCAAGGATGGCTTGGGCAAGGAGGAGATCGAAGGGAGTGGTGATCTTGAAGGCGAGCGACTCGCCGACGATGGTGTGTACGAGCTCACCGAGGCGCTCGACGAGTCCGGCGTCGTCGGTGGCGATGTCCGATGTCTCGGTATAGGCGCGGGTCAACAGATCGGCGCGAAAGCCCTGAGGTGTTTGAATCGCGCGCAGTGTGGCGCGGTCGGGCGTGCCGACGACGGCTCCCATGATGTCTACCGACTTGACGGTGTCCGTGACCGGCAGAGCGGGCACAACCGCTCCGCGGCCGGCCCGAACCTCGGCCACTACTCGCGCGATGAGCGACGGGGGCGTGAGTGCGCGCGCCGCGTCGTGCACCAGGACGATCTCCGCGTCCCCCGCTTCGGCGAGTCCGAGACGTACGGATTCGGTGCGCTCGGAGGCGCCGGCGACGACAGTGACAGAACTGCCGAGCAACTCGCGCGTGTGCTGGACCAGCTCCACCGGGACCATCACCACGATCCGATCGACGGCACCTGATGCTCTCAGCCCGTCGACCGAGCGTTGCAGAAGTGTTGATCCACCGAGATCGACGAAAGCCTTCGGCTCACTCTTGAGTAGGCGAAGACCACGACCCGCCGCCGGAACGAGAGCGACGACGGGACCGGTTACCGAGCCTTCCACTTAGGAAGCTGCGGCGAGAACTTCGTCGAGAATGATGTCCGCTTTGGCCTCGTCGGTGCCTTCGGCGAGAGCGAGTTCCCCGACGAGAATCTGACGTGCCTTGGCGAGCATCCGCTTCTCACCAGCCGAGAGACCGCGGTCCTGCTCGCGACGCCAGAGATCGCGCACTACCTCAGCGACTTTGTTGACGTCACCGGAAGCAAGCTTCTCGAGGTTGGCCTTGTACCGGCGCGACCAGTTGGTCGGCTCCTCGGTGTGCGGTGCGCGGAGAACCTGAAAGACCTTGTCGAGGCCTTCCTGGCCGACTACGTCGCGAACGCCGACGTACTCTGCATTGTCTGCAGGAACTCGAACGGTGAGATCGCCCTGTGCGACCTTGAGAACTAGATACTCTCTCGGTTCACCCTTGATGGTGCGGGTTTCTATCGCTTCGATCAGCGCCGCTCCGTGATGGGGGTAAACGACGGTGTCTCCGACCTTGAAAATCATGTGTCCCGTGCCCCTTTCGATTTTTCCACTTTACCACGCGTCCAGATCAACGGTGCAGGTCAGGGGCACAGCGCCGCCTTCGCTGGGGTTGACACGGGACTGCGAACGTGTATCCACAACCCCTCCGGAGGCCGTGTCGGCCTCGCTTCGGCACGTGAGGAGCGCAACACGAAACGCCGGTCAACACGCCGATCACGCGGCGATCCGGGGTGCTATTCACGCCCCAGCGGGCCCCCTCTTTGCGCCCCAGCGGACGACAGTCACGCACTGACTACTACTCTGCCTAGTGGACCCGACGGATCGGCTCGCGAAGCACCCGCATCGCACGCCCAACCACCTATCGACTGCACAACACACGGCTTTCACAACCCACGGCTTTTCACAACCCACGGCTTTTCACAACACTGGCCACGACCGGAGGACGACCCGTGACTGCGTTCATCGCTGCGACTGCGAACCGTAAGACCCGCCGACTGGCACCCGCGCTCGCCCTTGCGGCCGGTGCCACGCTGATCCTGACCGCCTGCGGCGCCGGCCAGATCTCGCAGACCTCGGACCAGGTTGCCGCGGTCAACGGGAATTCCGTCGACCTCGGCGACATCTCGTTGCGCAACGTGCACGTGGTGTTCCCTCAGTCCGAGGAGTACTCCATCGAGGCCGGCGGCACGGTGGAGCTCGGCTTCATCGCGATCAACAACAGCTCGACCACCTCGGACACCCTCACCGGCATCTCTACGGACGCAGCGTCGTCCGTCACGGTCGGCGAGGAGTCCGGCGGTACCGAGATCGAGCCGCTGACCGGGCTCGGCGCGGGTATGCCGGTGGACAACGCCGTGTCCGATCCGGGCATCCCGCTGCAGTTCATCACCGTCGAACTCGAGGGCATCGACGAGGATGTCCGCCCCGGCCTGACCGTCCCGGTCACGTTCACCTTCGAGGAAGCGGGCGAGGTAGAACTGCTCGTTCCCGTCGATGCCGGCACTGCACTCGAACGCAACGTCTCCGAGCAGTCACCAGTGGAGGGCGAACTCCACAGTGAGGCCGAGGACGTCGATCAGCAGATCGTCGAAACCCAGGTCGAAGAGGGCGCGGACGGCAACAACTGAGGACGGTGTCGGTACCTCCCTCTAGTCTTCTCGCGTGGCCAAACCGAAGACGAATTACCGCTGTTCGGCCTGTCGGCATGTCGTCGGCAAATGGGTAGGGCGCTGCCCGGAGTGCAATAGCTGGGGCTCGATGGACGAGGCGACGATCCTCGCTCCGGTGGCCAATCGAGCGGGCGCATCGGCGCTCGGCGCGGGTAATACTCGCTCGGCTACCACCGCGATGGTTCCCACCTCCCCCGCCGCCGCGATCACCCAGGTCAGCAGCACCACCTCGAAGGCGAACTCCACCGGAATCTCGGAGTTCGATCGGGTGCTCGGCGGTGGCCTCGTCCCCGGCTCGGTCGTTCTGCTCGCAGGTGAACCCGGGGTGGGCAAATCCACGTTGCTGCTCGAGGTGGTCCACCGGTGGGCTCGCACCGGCGAGGACCGCCGCGCCCTGTACGTCACGGGCGAGGAGTCCGCCGGCCAGGTTCGGTTACGCGCCGATCGGACCGGCGCCGTTCACGAACGCGTGTTTCTCGCCGCGGAATCCGATCTCGCCACCGTGTTCGGTCACGTGGAACAGGTCGAACCGAGCCTTCTCATCGTCGACTCCGTGCAGACCATGCTCGCTGCCGATGTCGATGGGGTCATCGGCGGTGTGACACAGGTACGCGCCATCACCAGTGCGCTGACTTCCCTCGCCAAGACCACCGGCGTCGCGGTTCTGTTGATCGGCCACGTCACCAAGGACGGTGCCGTCGCCGGGCCTCGTTCGCTCGAACACCTTGTCGACGTGGTGCTGCACTTCGAGGGCGACAAGCACACCACGCTGCGCATGATCCGTGGCGTCAAGAACCGTTTCGGGGCAGCCGACGAGGTTGGATGTTTCGAACTCCGTGACACCGGCATCGAAGGCATCTCCGATCCGTCCGGGCTCTTTCTGCACCATCGCACCGAAGCAGTACCCGGCACTGCCGTCACCGTCACCATGGACGGAAAACGTCCCCTGCTCGCAGAGCTACAGGCACTCGTCGTCGACACGCAGATGCCGTCCCCGCGCCGCGCCGTGAGCGGACTCGATTCCGCTCGCGTGGCGATGATTCTCGCCGTCTTGGAACGTCGGTGTGGTCTCAAGGTCGCCCGCAGCGAGGTGTACGCGGCAACTGTCGGTGGCATGAAGACCAGTGAGCCGGCGGCCGACCTGGCACTTGCAGCCGCGATCACCTCGGCGGTGACGGATGTCCCGCTCCCACCGGGGGTGATCATTCTCGGTGAGGTCGGCCTCGCCGGTGAAGTGCGACGTGTCTCCGGGCTGGGTCGCCGCCTGGCCGAGGCAGCCCGCCTCGGCTTCACGCACGCCATCACTCCAGAACACGACGACGCCGTGCCCGCCGGCATGACGAACAAAACGGTCACCAACCTCGGAGACGCTCTCCAGTCGGTCCGTGTGCGCGCTCGATGACACCCCTCCAGTAGCCTTCTAGCTGCGAGGATTGCCAGCTGCGAGATTCGACTCGGCACAGCATGCGCGGCTGAGGCCGAACAAGGAGATGGAATATGGACGGCTCGGGACGCGGTGAGGCCACTTCCCCTGCGCTCAGAGAGACCATCGCCCGGCTCGCGCCCGGAACAACGCTGCGCGACGGGCTCGAACGGATTCTTCGTGGACGCACCGGCGGGCTCATCGTGCTCGGATACGACGACGAGGTGGAAGCCATCTGCGACGGCGGGTTCGAGCTCGATGTCGAGTTCTCGCCGACCCGCCTGCGTGAACTCTCCAAGATGGACGGCGCCGTGGTTCTCTCGACCGACGGCAACAAAATCGTTCGGTCCAACGTCCAGCTCGTCCCCGACCACCAGATCCCTACGGTCGAATCCGGTACCCGGCACCGCGCCGCCGAGCGCACCGCGATGCAAACCGGGTATCCGGTGGTCTCGGTGAGCCAGTCGATGAGCATCGTCAGCGTCTACGTCGCCGGAGTGCGGCACGTCGTCGAAGGATCGGCCACCATCCAGTCACGCGCCAACCAGGCCGTCGCGACGCTGGAACGGTACAAGGCCCGCCTCGATGACAACACCAGACAACTGTCGGTGGTGGAGATCGAGGACTTCGTCACCCTGCGGGACGCGCTCACCGTCGCGCAGAGACTCGAGATGGTTCGACGGGTCTCGGTCGAGATCGAACAGAACGTCCTCGAACTCGGCACGGACGGTCGACAGTTGGCGTTGCAACTCGAGGAACTGCTCGGCGACAACGATGTCGACCGTCAACTGATCGTGCGCGACTACCTCGCCGGTGACGAGCCGGCGGGAACTGCCGCTGTCGAGAAAGCTCTCGGCGCACTGGACAAGCTCACCGACGTCGACCTGCTCGATCTGACGACGCTGGCCCGCGCGTTCGGCTACCCGGCGACCATCGAGGCACTGGACACACCGATGAGCCCGCGAGGTTATCGCGTCCTGACGCGGGTACCGCGCTTGCAGTTCGGTCAGATCCAGCGGCTGGTTGCCTCGTTCGGAACACTGCAGGGACTGCTGGCCGCCACGGCCGCCGACCTGCAGTCCGTCGAAGGCATCGGCGGTCTCTGGGCACGCCACATTCGCGAGGGCCTCTCGCGATTGGCCGAGTCGTCGATAGCGGGCCCATTCGACTGACTCGGCGCGCCTGCGCCGTCTACGTCGTCATGTTGAACGGCTCGGGTGAGCTACGCAGCTCACCCAGTTGAGCGATCACCTTGTACGAGCCCGGGCCCACCGGCACGCGCTCTTCGCCACAGCCCGGAATCGAGTTGGTGCCGGACCACTTCACGGTGAACCCTGCTTGCTCACCGGGTCCGAAGGTCCGCAGATCGGACTGGGCGTCCGGGAAGCAGTCGGTGTTGGACCAGATGCGCTGATCGTCGAGTGTGGAGACGAGCACTCGCTGCAGACCGGCCCCGACATCGCGCTGGCATTCTTGCGCGCTGATGTTGGTGATGACGACGGTGAATCCGGGCTCCTCGCCCACGCGGTACGACGGCTTGTCCGGAGTGGCCTTGATCGCCAGGCTCTGATCCGAGCATTGATTTCCGACCACCGGAGCAGGAGCATTCGAGTTCCCGCCGGAACCGGATACCGCAGTGTCCGAGCCCGATGCCCCAGAACCCGATGCCCCAGAACCCGATGCTCCAGAACCCGAGCCGGAACCGCCACCGGAGCTGGCCGCCCCACCCGAACCTGCACCCGACGAATCGGCCTCGGAGTCGTCCTCCTGAGACGGGGATGCGCTCGGGGTCGGCGTCGGATTCACGGCCGACACCACACCGGCAGGCTGAGACTGCTGATCTTCGCTGCCGCCACCGAGGGAGGCGATGAACCACACGATCAAACCGAGCACGACCACAGCCGCACCGATGGCGAGCGCACGGCGGCGCCAGTAGATTTCGGGAGGCAAAGGCCCGGTTGGTTCCAACACAGAACAACCGTATGCGTCAGCAGCTCAGGTGTCGGTCAAGCGCAGACGGCGTGTCGTGCCGCAAGCCTGTTTCACTCGGGCAGCTCGCCGATATCGCCGATCACTTCACGCAGACGTGCGCTGCCCTCGGACAAGCGGTAGGTCAATCCGACGATCGCCAGTTCGCCGGCGCCGACCTTGTCGGCGATGATCCGTGATCGCTGCATCATCAGGTTGCCGGTCTCTTCGACGTGCCGTGCCTCGAACTCGTCGACGCCCGTGTAGCCATCGCGGCGAGCCGAGAGTATCGAGGGCGTCACACGCTCGACGACGTCGCGGATGTAACCGCCGGGGAGGTCTCCCGAATCGAGTGCATCGATCGTTGCCTTGACGGCCCCGCACTGGTCGTGGCCGAGTACGACGATCAGCGGAACACCGAGTACGGCGACGCCGTACTCGATGGATCCGAGGACGGACGAGTCGATCGTGTGACCGGCCGTGCGCACCACGAACATGTCACCGAGCCCCTGATCGAAGATGATCTCGGCCGCGACACGAGAATCAGCGCATCCGAAGAGCACGGCACTCGGGTACTGGCCCCCAGTAAGGCGCTCGCGGTCGGCGACGCCTTGGCTGGGATGCAGCGACTCACCGTTGACGAACCGCTGGTTACCCTCCTTGAGAGACTTCCACGCTGTGACGGGACTCGTTGCAGACATAGGTGCCATTGTGCCTCGACCGTCCACCGGCGGCGAGTCGGGCTAGGCAAATACACGTTGGTGGGGTGGACTGTGGCGAGCGGGAGCGGTACTGCGCGCGGTGTCGGCGCCGCGGTGCTCGCTGCCGTGCTGTTCGGGGTGATCTTCTACCTCTCCGGGGTGACGGATGCCTCGACCGAGGTTGTCTTCGGCTGGCGAATCGTGCTGACGTTCGCCTGCTATGCACTCGTGTTGCTTCATCCCGCAGCGCGGACGCTGTTGTGTGCGGCCTGGGCGGCGATGACCCGCACACGGTGGCTGCCACCGATGTTCCTGCTGCTGTGCGCACTTGTGGGCGTGCAGTTGTGGATGTTCTCTTGGGCGCCTTCGCATGGGCATGCCCTCGATGCTTCTCTCGGATTCTTGCTACTACCGCTTGTGCTGGTACTCGGCGGACGGATCGCCCTGAGGGCCGAGATCACGCGGGGACAATGGATCGCAGTCGGAATCACCGGACTCGCGGTGGCGGTCAAGATCGCGCTCACACCGGTGCTGTCATGGGTGACGTTTGCGATCTGCCTGGGATACCCCGCCTATTTCGTGCTGCGCCGCCGCTTGGGGCTGGACAGCCCGATGGCCTTCGGATTGGAGGTCACGGTCCTGGCTCCGGCCGCTGGGGTGCTGATTCTTGCCGGAGGCAAGCATCCCAGTGGCACAGCGGGCGGGTTCGCGTTGCTGGTAGTGGGCATCGCCGGAGCCGGCGCAATGGCGGCCTATCTGGCAGCTTCTCGGTTGTTGTCGCTGCCCCTGTTCGGGCTGCTCGGCTACCTCGAGCCGGTCGGCCTCGTAGCTGTGGGACTACTCCTCGGCGAGCGGATGCGCGGCATCGAGCTCATCGTCTACGCAATGCTCGCCGTGGCGTTGGCGGTGCTAGCAGTCGACGGCTACCGGGTTGCCCGACGCCAGCCACTGACTCATCTCACGACAGCGCCGGCGTGAGCTGAATCCCACGTCGTTGGCTTTCGCTCCGGCCCGGCCACCTACGATCCAATCGCCACAGTTGCCGCGTCATCAGTGGGCCCGAGATGCCGACAAACGAGAACGAGAGGGTGCATTCACCGATGCCGATCGACAGGGCCGCGCTTCTGGGATGGTTCGACAGCGATGCCCGCGAACTCCCGTGGCGACGACCGGGAGTGACGGCGTGGCAGATCCTGATGAGCGAGATCATGCTGCAGCAGACACCGGTATCGCGCGTCGAGCCGATCTGGGAGCAGTGGGTCGAGCGCTGGCCCGTTCCGTCGGCGATGGCCGCGTCGTCTCAGGCCGAGGTGCTCAGGGCGTGGGGCAAGCTCGGCTACCCCCGTCGGGCGCTTCGGCTGCACGAGTGCGCGGGCGTGCTCGCCACCGAACACGGTGACGTCGTTCCGGGTGAGGTCGAAACGTTGCTCGGACTTCCCGGGATCGGGGCGTACACCGCGCGCGCTGTCGCCTGCTTCGCCTACGGGCAGCGGGTACCCGTCGTCGACACCAATGTCAGACGGGTCGTCGCACGAGCGGTGAACGGGGATGCCGAGCCCGGCAATCCGTCGACGAAACGCGATCTAGCCGACGTGGAGTACCTGCTTCCCTCGCGACGCGCAGAAGCAGCCCGGTATTCCGCCGCCCTGATGGAGCTCGGTGCGCTGATCTGCACCGCGAGGAACCCCGCGTGCCTGCTGTGTCCGCTGCCGGAGTGCTCCTGGATCACGGCCGGTCGCCCCGCCCACACCGGACCGGCGAAGAAGGTTCAGAAGTTCGCCGGGACCGACCGTCAGGTGCGGGGGAAGCTGATGTCGGTGCTACGGGAAAGCGACGGCCCGGTCGATCGGGCGCAGCTGGACATCGTCTGGCCCAGCGATCCAGGTCAACGCAACCGCGCCTTGGATTCGCTGCTCGTCGACGGGCTGATCGAGCAGACGGCGTCGGGACTGTTCGCTCTCGCCGGGGAGGGCGACGCGGCCGATTCAGCCGGTCCGCCCGTCTGCGGCTGAATCAGCGCAGAAACTCGACCAGCAGCTTGTTCACCACGTCGGGCCGTTCGAGGTAGCCGAAGTGACCGGTGTCCGGGATTTCCTCGTACCGAGCACCCGGGATGGCGTGGGCAACCTCGCGGCTCAGGTGAACGGGAATGAGGCGATCATCAGCGAAACCGACGACCAACGACGTGGCCGTGATCGCGCGATACGCGGCCAATCGCTCCGACCCAGCTCGCATCTCGAGCCCGATCTGCGCGCGCCTGCCCGCCGAACGACCACCGCCCGAGAATTCCAGAACTGCCAGCCAATCGCCGATCGCCTGCTCGTCGCGCAGCGTTGCGGGTGAGAAATTGTTCATCGCGGCAACCGCAGCCCGGTACGAGGACGGCAGCGTGATACCGGCGTCGTACAGATCGCGCTCGCCCTGCGCCATCGCCTTCTGCATCGCTGAGGAGCGACCGTAGGTGGCCATCATCACCGCATGTGACACGAGATCCGGGCGGGCGAGCGCGAGTTCCTGCGTGACGCGCGCCCCCATCGAGGTGCCGACGACGCGAACCCGTGTTTCACCCAGGTGCTCGATGAGCGCTGCGGTGTCCGCGACGAGATCGTCCAGCACCATCGAGTCGAAGCTTTCCGACGACGGCGCAATGCCACGATTGTCGAATGTGACCACACCGAAGCCCGCTCGAACGAGTGCAGGCACCTGGTGCGCATGCCAGACCCGTCCCGGGCTGCCGGTCCCCATCACCAGAACGACGAGCGGCCCGGTGCCTTCGCGGTGGTAGTTGATATCAGTACCGTTTATTCGTGCCTGCGTGATCCGTGCCTGCGACATTTGCGTCATCGTAGTCCGGCCAGAAAGCCCGAGACCACCTCGCGATAGCGCTGCGGCTGCTCGTCGTGCACCAGGTGCGCCGAATCCGGCACGAGAACGTAGCTCGAACTGGGCTTGCGCGCATGCATCTCGGCCATCTGCCCCGGCGGAGTGATTCCCGACGCACCCTCGATCAACAATGTCGGGGCTTCGACGGCGTCCCACTCCGACCAGAAGTGCCGCGTGCCCCACTCCGACGAGATGGCCTCGAACGTCGACACCTCGCCGTGCAGGTACCAGCCGTCGTCCCGGCGCTCGAACGAGTCGAGGAAGTACTGCCCTGCGACGTCGCCGAAGTACTCACGCACCTCGTCCTCGGTGGTGAACGGTTGCGGCCAACGCCGAATCAGCGCCGCCCAGGCGTCGGCGGTGCGGCCACGGAAGTCGGGCGCAATGTCCTCCACCACCAGAGCCGACACCAGATCGGGCCGAGCCGCTGCCAGACACCACCCGTGCAGTGAACCCATCGAGTGACCGATGACGGTAACGCGCCCGAGTTCCTCGGCATGGCGAATCAGATCCTCGACGAACGCTTCGGTATCGAGCGAGGACGGTGGCGGCCGCCGGTGCCCCGGAGCGTCATAGGTGTGCACGCGACCGAACCGGCGTAGCCACGGAACCTGACGCCGCCACGTCTGCGCGCTGCCCATCAATCCGTGCAACAGCAGGATCGGATCGCCGGATCCACCCTCGTCGTACAGCATCCCTGCGATCGTAGTCACTTCGGTACCCTGGCCGTCATGGCTGTCGTCAAGATCAATGCAATCGACGTTCCCGAAGGTGCCGGACCGGAGCTCGAGAAAAGATTCGCGGCACGGGCCGGAGCGGTCGAAGGCTCCCCTGGATTCCTGGGGTTCCAACTGCTGCGACCGGTGAAGGGCGAAAAACGCTACTTCGTCGTCACGCAGTGGGAGACCGAGGAGGCCTTCCAGGAGTGGGCCGCCGGGCCCGCCAAAGCCGCACACGCCGCCAAGCCAGGCGAGGGTTCCGGTGAGGGCGCGAAGCCTGTCGCTTCAGGCGCGTCGCTGCTCGAGTTCGAGGTCGTGTTGGACGTGGCCGCGAAGAGCTGACCGCGGCCCCTAGCCGAGCGTGTCGGCAGGAGCTGCCTGCGAGTGCACCATCGCTTCGATGTGTGCGACGAGCGCGTCGAGTTCGTCGTTGGCGACCGCAGGGCCGAAGTAGAACCCCTGCGCGTCGTCGCACCCCAGGTCGCGGAGCTTGTCGAACGTCCCTGCGTCCTCGACCCCCTCGGCGACGACTCTCATTCCGAGACTGCGGGCAAGACCGATGGTCGATCCCACGATCGAGGCATTGATCGACTCGTTGTTCATCTCGGTCACGAAGGACTTGTCGATCTTCAGGGTCTGAACCGGCAGCTCACGCAGATAGGCCAGCGTGCTGTAGCCCGTTCCGTAATCGTCGATAGCGACGGAGACACCAAGATCCCGCAGCGCGAGCAGAGCGTCGACCGAGCGTCGGGGATCTGTCATTGCGGTGGTCTCGGTGACCTCGACCTCGACGGCATCGGCGGGGACGTCATGCCTGGCCAGCGCCTGGGAAACCTGTTCGACGAGCGTCGAATCGAGCAGGTTTCGGACCGACAGGTTGATCGAGACGTGCATCTGTGGCCGAGTGTGCCGCATCTCGGCGCAGCAACGCAGGGCGTCCTCGAGGACGTAGGCGGTGATAGCCGGGAGCAGTCCGGTCCGTTCGGCATCGGGGAGAAACGAGTTCGGCGCAAGCAGTCCGTCACGCGGATGTTGCCAGCGCAGTAGCGCTTCGACTCCGCGCACGGTGCCCGACTCGATGTTCACGCAGGGTTGGAAGTACACCCTCAACTGGCGTTGCCGCAGTGCGGTGTCGAGTTCGCCGAGCAGGCGCATCTGCTCGTGCCGGTCCTTGTCCATCGACGGCACGTACACCGATGTGCGTGCGAGCCCGTACTTGGCCGAGGCGAGGGCCACGTGCGCATGTTGTAGCAGTTCCTCCGCACCGATAGCGCTGAGCTCGGACGATTCCGCCACCCCGACGGTAGCGTCGAGGGCAACGTTGATATCGCGAACGAACATCGTCCGGCTGACGGCGAGGCGAAGCTGCTCGGCGCGCTCAGCCGAGCGGACCAGCATGTGGGAGGTATCGGTGACCACGACGAACTGGTCGCCACCGAGCCGTCCCACCACCGAACCCGGCAACGAGGCCGAAACCAGGCGCTGTCCGATCTCGCGCAGAACCTGATCTCCCACCGAGTACCCGAATGTCTCGTTGATCTGCGAGAACCGATCGATGTCCACCACGAACACCACGACACCGCGGTCAGCGGCTCCGGCTGCGGCCAGGGAGCCGTCGAGCAGAGTGCCGATGCGCGTGCGGTTCGCGAGCCCGGTCACGGGGTCGGAGACAGCGGCGACGGACAGCGCATCGGCCTGCCGACGCAGCACGGACAGGAAGTACGCCATCCGGGCACCGGCGAGTGCGACTGCCGCCACCGACGTCCCCAGAATCACCCAGCCCCACTCGCTCACCGGTATGCCTCTGACCAGCTGAATACCCATCACCACCGCGGAGATCAGCATCGCGGCGCTCAACAGTGTCAGCCTCTTGCGATCGATGGACCGCCGCGGACCGATGAAGTCCTCGTCCGTTGCCCACAATTTCCGAGCCGGATACAGCGCGGCCGCTGCCAGGAGCACATACCCGACCAACCATCCGGAGTTCGGAGGCTCGGCGTCGCGGAACGAAGGGTCATCGGCGACGAGGTGCGAGATCCACCCCGTCACCACGAACGACAGAAACGCAAGAGCCGTCAGCACGAAGGGGACAGTTCTGGCGCGCTTGGACAGCAGCAGTATCGCCATGAGCGCGAGCAGGAATCCGTCGACGCCGGTATAGAACACCACCGGCCAGTATTCGACGAACGCGTCGAATCCCAGCGGCCGCTCGCTTCGGGACCCGACTACGAATATCCACGCCGCCAGCCCCAATCCGCTGGCAATGATCAACCCCTCGAGCACATCCTCGATATGGAAGGCGCGTTCACCACCGTGCCGTATCGCCAACATCGCGGCGACGAGGGCGCATTCACCGAGGAGATAGGCAGTGTCGGCGACAGAGACGAGAGGAATGGGACGTTCCCCGAGAACGTGTACCGCGCAGATGAAGTCGCCGAGCGCCCATCCCACCAGTCCCGCGGTGAGCAGTCCCCAAGAGAGCCGGTTCTCACCGTGACGGTGGTTGCTCGCGAACGCGATAACGAGCAGGCACGCCACCGTCAGGATGGCGTAGAGGGTCACTCGCGCGGAACCGTTGGGGAGTGCCAGGTATACCGCGACGCCAGCCGCACCCACACGAGGAACCTAGACCACCTCATACTTCGAGTCAGTCCTTCCTGGTCCCCCAACCATCGATGCGTTTGTCTCCCCGAGCAGAACCCACGATCCGACTGGTATTCGTCACCGAAAACCAGTCGGATCGGCCATGTGATCAAGGATTGCAGACTTCGCGATCGAACAGTTACCCAGGTATCCCATCTCGAAGGTCGAACCAGAGGACTACCGCTGATCGAAGTCGGGGTTCACTGCGCCGCTGCGCCCCGGCTAGCCGGCTTCCTGGTCCGAGGTTTTCGATCGCCCGGCATCGATCGACGCATATTGGGCCAGCAGTTGCTTCTCCTCGTCGTGTCGAGGGAATGCGAAGAACACCAGCACCGCACCAGCCAATACGACGACGATGGCCGCCGCGTACGACTTCTGGTCTCCGTCGAGGAAAGCTTGTCGCGCTGCTTCGATGATCTGGTCGCTGTACTGCGGGTATCTTTCGGCCAGGTCGGCGGCGGAAGAAAAAGACTTGGTCAGTACCGCCTGAGTCTGTTCACTGATCTGGTCGGAGTTGGGCGCACTCGCGATCTGATTCGTCAACGATGCGGCGTAACCCGCCGTGAGCAGAGCCCCGAGTGCGGACTGCATGATGGCCCCGCCGAGATCTCGCTGCAGATCGGCAGTGCCCGAAGCCATTCCGGCTCGATCTACCGGAACCGCTCCCGTCAGCGAACGAGACGCGGGTGTGCCCGCGAAACCGACGCCTACGCCGAGCAGCACGTAGCTGAGGGCTACCAGCAGGAACGACACGTCCTCTTTCCAGGTCGCCCACGCCAGCACGAGGCCGAGGACGATGAAGAGGTACCCCAGCAGGAGCGTGAACCGAGAACCATGCGATTCGACGAGCTTGGCCGACTGCGGCGCGACGATGACCATTGCGATCGCAGCGGGCAGAGTGGACGCGCCGGCGGCAAGCGTCGAGTACCCCAGGACGTTCTGTAAGAACTGCTGTCCGACGAAGATGACGCCCATCAGCGAACCGAACACGATGATTCCGGCCAGGGCAGCCACCCAGAACGTCCGCCGCTTCGCGACGCGTAGATCGTAGAGCGGGTACTTGGCGCGCGACTGCCTGATGACGAACACAGTCCCGGCGGCGAGAGCGATGAGTCCGAGTCCGATGGCCATCGTGCCCATTCCGTCGACCGGAGCGAAGTTGATGCTCAGAACCAGAGCTGCGATGAACAGCACCGACACCATGCCGCCCAGGTTGTCCACCGGATCGGTGGACTCGTTGACATGGGCGGGCACCAACATCGCAGCGAGCACGAGCGCCGCCAACGCCAGCGGCAACGATACGAGGAACACCGAACCCCAGGGAAAGACTTCGAGGAGAGCCCCGGACAGCAGCGGGCCCAGGGCCGACAGGGCACCGCCCAGCGCCGACCAGAGCGCAATGGCCTTGGTGCGAGCCGGCCCGGACCACAGTGCGGTGATGAGGGCGAGCGTCGTCGGGTAAGCCAGGCCCGCGGACAGGCCGCCGAGCAACCGCGCCCCGAACAGCACCTCGAAGTTCGGCGCGAATCCGGCGATGACACACGCGGGCATGGACAGCGCCATACCGAGCACCAGCAGCATCTTGCGGCCGTACCGGTCGCCGAGTGCGCCGAGATACAACACCGAGGCAGCCAGGCCAAGGGAGTAGGCGACCGCGATCAGATTGAGCTGGGTCTGGCTGGCGTCGAAGTCACGTCCGATTTCGGGGAGAGCGACATTCGCCACCGCCAGGTTCAAGTTCGCCACGGCGGCGACGAGAATGAGAACGAACAACACCAACCCTGCGCGGGCGGGCACCGAGCCCTTGTCGACGGTAGTCACAGGCGCCAGTCAAGCGCAGAGTCCGCAAGTTCGCCTCACCTTCGGCGTGCGAAATCCGCCCTGGATCCCGCCCCGCCCGCATTCCCCGCCCCGGCCCCGCCCTCGCCACGCCCGCGCCCCGCCCGCATGAATGGACCATTGCAACCGTCTGACCGTTGCGATGGTCCATTCATGCCGAAAGGGTGGGGCCGCGGAACAGCAAAACGGGCCGCACCCGTAATAGGTGCGGCCCGCTTCGTGTGAACAGTTACTCGCCGTCGTCGCCCGAGGTCTTGGCCAGGTCGACCGGCAAAGCGTCGGGAACCGAGATGGCCTTCTTCTCGCCGCGGAACGTGAACTTCGCGTCCTCGCCTGCGCCTTCGCCGTCCCAGTTCTCGACGTCGACCAGGATGATCTGGCCGGCCTCGATCTCGCCGAAGAGGATCTTCTCCGACAGCTGATCCTCGATCTCGCGCTGGATGGTGCGACGCAGTGGCCGCGCACCCAAGACGGGGTCGAACCCGCGCTTGGCGAGCAAGGACTTCGCCTTCTCGGTGACCTCGAGGGCCATGTCCTTGTTCTTGAGCGCACCCTCGACGCGGTTGAGCATGAGGTCGACCATCTGGATGATCTCGTCTTTGGTGAGCTGGTGGAACACGACGATGTCATCGATACGGTTGAGGAACTCGGGGCGGAAGTGTTTCTTCAGCTCGTCGTTGACCTTCAACTTCATGCGCTCGTAGTTCGAGCCGGTGCCCTCACCCGATGAGAAGCCGAGGCCGACTGCCTTCGAGATGTCCGCGGTACCGAGGTTCGAGGTGAAGATCAGCACGGTGTTCTTGAAGTCGACCGTGCGTCCCTGACCGTCGGTGAGACGGCCGTCCTCGAGCACCTGCAGGAGGGTGTTGTAGATCTCCTGGTGCGCCTTCTCGATCTCGTCGAACAGCACGACGGAGAACGGCTTGCGGCGAACCTTCTCGGTGAGCTGGCCACCCTCTTCGTAGCCGACGTATCCGGGAGGTGCACCGAACAGACGAGAGGCCGTGAAGCGGTCGTGGAACTCGCCCATGTCGATCTGGATGAGCGCGTCGTCCTCGCCGAACAGGAAGTTCGCCAGCGCCTTGGACAGCTCGGTCTTACCGACACCGGACGGACCGGCGAAGATGAACGAGCCGGACGGACGCTTGGGATCCTTCAGACCCGCACGCGTACGACGGATGGCCTTGGAGACTGCCTTGACGGCCTCCACCTGTCCGATGATGCGCTTGTGCAGCTCGTCTTCCATGCGGAGCAGACGCGTGGTCTCCTCCTCGGTGAGCTTGAAGACGGGGATGCCGGTCCAGTTGCCGAGGACCTCCGCGATCTGCTCGTCGTCGACCTCGGCGATGACGTCGAGGTCACCGGAACGCCACTGCTTCTCGCGCTCGGCGCGCTGATGAACCAGCTGCTTTTCCTTGTCGCGCAGGTTCGCGGCCTTCTCGAAGTCCTGAGCGTCGATGGCCGATTCCTTCTCCCGGCGTGCATCGGCGATCTTGTCGTCGAACTCGCGCAGGTCTGGCGGCGCGGTCATCCGGCGGATGCGCATCCGCGCGCCCGCCTCGTCGATGAGGTCGATGGCCTTGTCAGGCAGGAACCGGTCGTTGATGTAGCGGTCGGCCAGCGTCGCGGCTGCGACGAGTGCACCGTCGGTGATCGAGACGCGGTGGTGAGCCTCGTAGCGATCGCGCAGACCCTTGAGGATCTCGATGGTGTGCTCGACGGTCGGCTCGCCGACCTGGACGGGTTGGAAACGACGCTCGAGTGCCGCGTCCTTCTCGATGTACTTGCGGTACTCGTCGAGGGTGGTCGCACCGATGGTCTGCAGCTCACCGCGGGCCAGTTTCGGCTTGAGGATCGAGGCCGCGTCGATGGCGCCCTCGGCCGCGCCGGCACCAACGAGGGTGTGCAGCTCGTCGATGAACAGAATGATGTCGCCGCGGGTGTTGATTTCCTTGAGAACCTTCTTCAGGCGCTCCTCGAAGTCACCGCGGTAACGGCTACCGGCAACCAACGACCCGAGGTCGAGCGTGTAGAGCTGCTTGTCCTTGAGCGTCTCGGGAACCTCGCCGTTGACGATGGCCTGCGCGAGGCCCTCGACGACTGCGGTCTTACCGACGCCGGGCTCACCGATGAGAACAGGGTTGTTCTTGGTACGGCGGCTCAGGACCTGCATGACACGCTCGATTTCTTTCGAGCGGCCGATGACCGGATCGAGCTTGCCTTCGAGAGCTGCCTGGGTCAGGTTGCGTCCGAACTGGTCCAGCACGAGCGAGGTGGACGGGGTGCCTGCTTCGCCGCGCCCGCCGCCGCCGGACTCGGACGGCTCCTTGCCCTGGTAACCGGAGAGCAGCTGGATGACCTGCTGCCGCACGCGGTTGAGGTCGGCGCCGAGCTTGACCAGTACCTGAGCCGCGACGCCTTCGCCCTCGCGGATCAGACCCAGCAGGATGTGCTCGGTGCCGATGTAGTTGTGGCCGAGCTGCAGCGCCTCGCGGAGGCTGAGCTCGAGTACTTTCTTGGCGCGCGGGGTGAACGGGATGTGACCGGACGGGGCCTGCTGACCCTGACCGATGATCTCTTCGACCTGGCTGCGGACTCCTTCAAGGGAGATGCCCAACGACTCGAGCGACTTGGCCGCAACGCCCTCACCCTCATGGATGAGGCCGAGCAGAATGTGCTCCGTGCCGATGTAGTTGTGGTTGAGCATCCGGGCTTCTTCTTGAGCCAGGACGACAACACGCCGCGCGCGATCGGTGAACCTCTCGAACATCGCTCTCCCTCACTTCTTGGTGGGTGATAGCACTACCCCACCAGGTCTTCTAGCGCCACAGTATCCGGTGACGCGGGGTCGCTCGGCACCTGAAGGTAAGTCTCACGCCTACGCTGCTGCGTCTGCGCCTACAGCCTTACTGTAGTTGGCCGTTCGTTCACGTGCCGACCCTCGGTCCCCGTAGCGTCACCGGTTGGCTCCGACACGGGCCCCTACAACCGGTGCTTACCGTTCATAACGCGGGAATGCGCCGAATCGTTTCCCGTTTTCTGTCCGCTGCTGGCGAACACGCTCCCTGGTCGGGAACGTCGCAATCAGACCTGAGGCTTGACGATCGGGAACAGGATCGTCTCGCGAATGCCCAACCCGGTCAGCGCCATGAGCAGTCGATCGATTCCCATGCCGGTGCCGGTGGTCGGCGGCATGCCCTGCTCCATGGCGGCGAGGAAGTCCTCGTCGAGCACCATCGCCTCGTCGTCACCGGCGGCGGCCTGCCGCGCCTGGTCCTCGAAACGCTCCCGCTGGATGACTGGGTCGACCAGTTCGGAGTAGCCCGTGGCCAGCTCGAATCCGCGAACGTACAAGTCCCACTTCTCGGTGATACCAGGCTTGCTTCGGTGCTGACGGGTGAGCGGGGAGGTCTCGACAGGAAAGTCGCGGACGAACGTCGGCGCGGACAGGCCGTCTCCGACGTGGTGCTCCCACAGCTCCTCCACGAGCTTGCCGTGCCCGTACACCGGCTTCCCGTCCTTGCGAGGAACGTCCAATCCCGCCTTGTCCGCCAGGGCGAGCAACTCGTCGACGCTCGTGTCCGGGCTGACGGTGACGCCTATGGCCTCGGACAACGACGGGTACATCTCGAGGGTGGTCCATTCGCCACCCAGGTCATAGGTGGTGCCGTCGGGCAAAACCACCACCTGAGTGCCCAGCGCGGCCTGAGCGACCTCCTGGACGAGTTCACGTGTCATTTTCGCCGAATCGTCGTACGTCCCGTAGGCCTCGTACGTCTCGAGCATCGCGAACTCGGGCGAGTGCGACGAGTCAGCTCCCTCGTTGCGGAAGTTGCGGTTGATCTCGAAGACCTTCTCGATGCCGCCGACGACACAGCGCTTGAGAAACAGCTCGGGCGCGATCCGCAAATACAGGTCGGTATCCATGGAATTGGAGTGGGTGACGAACGGGCGGGCCGCCGCACCGCCGTGCAACGTCTGCAGCATCGGAGTCTCCACCTCCAGAAACCCGCGCCGCTCGAGGGAGTTGCGCAGCTCGCGCACCACAGCGATGCGTTTGCGCGCCACCTCGCGAGCCTCCGGGCGGGTGATCAGGTCGAGGTAGCGCTGGCGGATCCGCGTCTCCTCGTTCAATTCCTTGTGTGCGACGGGCAGCGGTCGGAGCGCTTTCGACGCCATCTCCCACGAGTCGGCCATGACGCTCAGCTCGCCGCGGCGGCTGCTGATGACCTCGCCGTGCACGAACGCGAAGTCGCCGAGGTCGACATCGGACTTCCACGCCGCCAGCGCGTCCTCACCCACACCTGCCAGGCTGATCATGGCCTGCAACTGGGTACCGTCGCCCTCCTGCAGCGTCGCGAAGCAGAGCTTGCCGGTGTTTCGGACGAAGATGACGCGCCCCACGACGCCGACCACCTGGCCGGTGGTGGTGTCGGCGTCGAGTTCGGGAAAGAGTTCGCGGATCTCACGGAGCGAATGCGTGCGCGCGACCGAAACCGGATAGGCCTCACGGCCCTGCTCGAGCAGCCGGTCCCGCTTGGCACGACGAATCCGTAGCTGTTCCGGAGTGTCGTCGGCAGTGGGGGCAGCTGGATCAGTCACAGGCGCACACTTTATCTGCCGTGCCCGACAAACAAGAATCAGTGCTTGGCAAGAATCAGTGCGCGCTGATCGCTTCTGCCTCCCGAACAGAGTGCCTGGCCCCGGTCAACACCCCCAGCAAGCCCGCGGACTGCAACGCCCGGTAGCCGCCGACCAGATCGGTCGCCCTGTGCAAACCCAGCTCCTGCAGCGACGCCACAGCGAGACTGGAGGTGTAGCCCTCGGAGCAGATGACGATCCACTCGACATCGCGGTCGGTCGCGACGGTGAGTCGGGCGTCGCTCGTCGGATTCAACCGGGCCTCGAGGACGTTGCGCTCGATGGCGAGCGCGCCCGGCAACGTCCCTTGGACGGCGCGCTGCGCCTGCGGCCGGATGTCGACGACGATGGCCCCTCGTGCCACGGCGTCGAGGAGTTCGAACACCGTCGTATGTGGGGTTCGGGTGCGCGTCTGCTCGAGAGCGGAGGATGAATCGAAAAGATCAGAATCGGTGAACAGCAGTCCACCTGAGACAGGTGTGGAAAGCACGGAAATCGCTCCAGGGTAGGCAATTGAACGAGGCAGAGGTCAGCCTCGACAACACTCCTGGGTTCCCGTGCAGGTGGTCACGAGTAAAGATTTTGGCACAGCATTCCGTTCTTGACCAGTGCCGGGTTCGCCGACCGCCGGAATCTGCGCTAGCGAGCACGCCGTTTCGCCAGATTGCGCTCGTACACCAACCGCAGACCCTCGAGGGTCAGCTCCGGCTCGTGGTGATCGATGGAGGTGCTCTCGGCCATGATCAGCTGCGCACTCTCACCGGTACCGATGACCGCCACGTCCTTGCTGTCTGCCTCGGGCAACTCACGTCGCAGGCGCCCGACCAGGCCGTCTACCAGACCCGCGAACCCGAACACCGCACCGGCCTGCATGGCTTCCACGGTGTTCTTGCCCAGCACCGAGCGTGGGCGTACCAACTCGACCTCGCGCAGCGCAGCAGAGCGAGAGGACATCGCAGCAGCCGAGACCTCGAGTCCCGGCGCGATCGCACCCCCGAGGAACTCGCCCCTGGCGGAAACCACGTCCACGCAGGTGGTGGTGCCGAAATCGACGACGATGCAGGCACTTCCGTAGAGGTCATGGGCGGCGAGAGTATTGACGATACGGTCGGCACCGACCTCTTTGGGATTGTCCACCAGCAGCGGAACACCTGTCCGCACACCGGGTTCGACGACCACGTGTGGTACATGCTCCCAGTACCGTCCGAGCATCGTTCGCATCTCACGCAGCACCGAGGGCACTGTCGACAGCGCGGACACCCCCGTGATCTGGTCGACGTCACCGCCCAGGAGTCCCCGGAGCATCAGCGCCAGCTCGTCCGCCGTGACGCGTGGATCCGTTCTCATCCTCCAGTCGCGCAGCAACTTCGCGTGATCGCCGCTGCCACTGAACAGGCCGAGCGTCATGGACGTGTTGCGTACGTCGACTGCAAGCAGCATTGCTACACCAGCACCGAATCAGCCCGGAGCGAGCGCGGAGTGATCAGACCGGAACCCTCCGGGGCGTGCGCGGGATCGGTGCCGAGCTCGACGGGCGAGTTCTTCTCGTCGACGAACACAACGCTCGGTGCATAATCCTTGCATTCCTGCTCGTTCATCACGCCATAGGCGATCAGAATGACGAGATCGCCAGGATTGACCAGGTGCGCTGCGGCGCCGTTGATTCCGATGACTCCGCTGCCCCGCTCGCCCGTGATCACGTAGGTTTCCAGCCGCGCCCCGTTGTCGATGTCGACGATGGTGACCTGCTCACCCTCGAGCAGATCTGCCGCGTCCATCAGGTCCTCGTCGACGGTCACCGATCCCACGTAGTGCAGGTCGGCGTGCGTGACCGTCGCGCGATGGATCTTCGACTTCATCATGGTGCGAAACATAGTGTTTCCCTTCAGTTCTGGTGGTCGTCGGGATATTCGAGGAATCCTGTTCCGACGGCGACTCCGACGTTGTCGATCAAGCGCGTCGTGCCGACCCTGGCCGCGACGAGCAGTCTTCCGTCGCCGCGTTCGGGAGGCGGCCCCAAATCGACGCCGCGAAGCTCGAGGTAATCGACCTCCACTTCCGGAACTGCCTCGAGCACACCGCGCGCGGTCGACAGGATCTGCTCGGCTCCCCCGGCCGCGGCATGTGCGCCCGCCACCAGAGCCGCCGACAACCCCGTGGCCGCATCGCGCTGATGCGCGTCCAGGTAGCGGTTGCGCGAGGACAGAGCCAAACCGTCCTGTTCGCGAACAGTGGGCACACCGAAGATCTTGACGTCGAAATTCAGATCGCGCACCATCTGCCGGATCAGCGTCAACTGCTGGTAGTCCTTCTCGCCGAAGTAGGCAGCGTGTGGCGCAGCGATCTGCAGCAGCTTCGCGACAACGGTGAGCATGCCGGCGAAATGCGTGGGACGCGAGGCACCTTCGAGTTCGCCGCCGAGCGGCCCGGGATGGACGGTGGTCCGGGGTCCGGAGGGGTACATGTCGGTGGCGGACGGCGCGAACACGAGTTCGACACCCTCGCCCCGCAGCAACTCCACGTCTGCTTCGAGCGTGCGAGGGTACGCATCGAGATCCTCGCCGACACCGAACTGCAACGGATTGACGAAGATCGAGACGATCACCACTGCCCCGGATCGCTTGGCCTGCTGCACCAGATGGATGTGACCGGCATGCAGGGCCCCCATGGTCGGCACCAGCGCGACCGTTTTGCCAACGGCCCGAAGAGCTTTGGACACCGATGTAACCACCGAAGGGTCGTGATGCACCGTCAGATGCCCTGCCGTGAAGCTGCCCGCAAGCGTCATTTCTTGCCTTCCAGATATGCGACCAACTCTGCCGAGGACCCCACCCGTTGCGCCGACCGAAGCGCCAGCGCGCGGTACCCGGCGGCGATCCGCACATCGACCTTCCCGAGCACCTCGAGATGGTTTTCGACGGCAGCGACGTCGCCTCGTGCAACAGGGCCGGTCAATGCAGATTGCCCGCGCCGCAGCGCATTGTCGAGTGCCGCGGTAACCAAGGGTGCGAGAACACGTCGAGCGGCCTCCGGTTCGGTGTCGATACCGGGAAATCCGGGACCGTCCAGAGCGATCTTCAAGGCGTCCAAGGCGTCGGCGATCAACGTCACCAGGTGATTGGATCCGTGCGCCAACGCTGCGTGATAGAGCGTTCGATTCTCCTCGGCCACGTGCACCGGCTCGCCACCGAGCTCGAGCACGAGAGCTTGCGCGACGGCGTAGCCGATCTCGTCGGCCGCAGTGACGCCGAAGCACGCCGAGGCCAGTCGGTCGGTGTCCTCGGGAACGCCGGTGAACGTCATCGCCGGGTGGATGGCCAGCGGAATCGCACCGCATGCCGTCAGCGGTGCCAGCACACCGATCCCATTGGCACCCGAGGTGTGCACGATGATTTTTCCGGGTGCAATAGCGCCGGTGGCGGCCAAACCGGCTGCGATCGACGCGAGCTCGGTGTCGGGAACGCTCAGTATCAGCAGCTCGGCTCGTTTGGCCACCTCGTCCACCGGAAGGATCTCCGATTCCGGCAACCGCGTTCGTACCCGTCGCAAGGATGCCTCGGATACCGCCGCGCAACCGACGACCAGGTGACCGACGCGCTCGAAAGCCTCGCCGAGGGCTGTTCCCACACGACCAGCAGAGACGATTCCTACCGTCAAGCGTGCCGGGGCGGGATCAGCAGTGAACCCATGTGAGGCCACTGAAAAAGTTCCTCTCGTTCGTTCCAGTCCCGCTCGGCGGGTACCAGACGTCCTGAAGAAGAGGATAACCGCACGGATGCGCCACGGACCACGCTGTAGTGCAGTGATCTATTTCACTCAGCGTCGAACCGGGGTTGCGCTACTGGTCAATCGGCACGGCGACGGTGCCGGCGCTCGCTTGGTTCGCTGCTCGTCGACTGCATGTCCGCAAGGATCTCGGCCACGGATCGTCCGTTGGAGTGCGCTCCAGAGGAGTCCGTCGCCTCCGATTCGGCGCGTCGCCGACGTCGCACTCTCGGCTCGGGCAGATCCCACTGGTTCGGCGATGTCTCTTCGATCCCGTGAGCATCGTCCGGTGCAATCTGCTCCTCGAACGCGGCCGCCTCAGGCTCATGTGCCGGCTCGGGCTCGTACGGCGGCTCAGGAACGAAGACCTGCGCCGCCTCGAATGGGGACGGCTCGGACGGGGCTGCATCGTACGGGGCTGCATCGTACGGGGCTGCATCGTCGGCGGGGGTTGTGTACGCGTCGTCGACCTCGCCGACCCAGGTTCCCCCGACCGGACCGGACACCCGCGGTGGCGTCGGGATTCGGCGGCTGCCGACCCGGACACCGACCTCATCCTCTTCCGGTGCGGCATCTTCCGGGGCAGTCTCGTGAGCCACCGGCTCGGAGTGCTGAGAGTTGTACGGTTGCGAGCTGTACGACGTGTTGTAGGGCTGGCGAGCCGAGGAGTACTCCGCGGGCGGTTCGTCGCCGATCGGTGTGTCCGGGTACAGCACCGAGGTCTCCGCCGTCACCGGCTCGTCGTAGGGGGTTGCCAGACCCGGCACAGGTTCTTCGGCACCCGACCCGCGTCCACCCCGTCCGGGTACGTAGAGCCCCGACGGAGCAGGTTGATAACTGTCGTAGTTTCGGCCGCCACCGAGTTCCTGCAACCGCATCGCTTCCGCGCGCAGAGCCACCCGCTCGGCGGGTAGGTTGCCGTCGAAGAGCATCTGCAGGTTGTTCCGAAGGTGCGCAAGTTCGGTACGCAGCGCCGCGATTTCGCTGGTCTCGAGTTGAACCTCGCTTCGGATCCGAGATTCGACGCCCAGCTCGTACTCCCGCCGCGCCGATATCTCGCGGGCGAGTTGCAGCTCGTAGACGGTCTGCAGGTCCTTGGCTTTCGCCTGGTCTGCGGCTGCCTCGCGGCGGTACTTGGTCATGGCGAATGCGCCGACGATCGCCGCCCACAGCGCCGATACGAGGCCGACGCGAAGCCACTGAACATTTTCACTGAAGAGCAGGAGCACACTCGCCACAACGCCGAACACCACCAGCGCGGCGATGAACAGCTGGCTCGCACTGCGCCGCGCGCGGCGGCCTGCCTTCGTGCGAGTCGGTTCGGTCATGAAACCCAGGGTAACCGTCCGAGGGCCTTCGGCCGGTCAAGCTCGACAGCAACGATGCCCGTGTGATCGCAACAATTCGGTCACCACGGGCTCGCGCAGTACTCCCGACACGACTTTACGCCCGACACCACATCGGCGCCGGTGGGTCAACTTCCCTCCGGGTTGTCCTTCGGTGTTCGGCAGCAGTGTTCGAGCCACAGCGCAGCACCGACGAGGGCAAGTCCCGCCACTAGCCCGACGATGGCACCCACCCGGTCCGCGGACGCAGCGCGCACAGTAGCGGCCATGGGGAGCACATGCAGCAGAAATCCGATCCAGACACCTGCCACGGCAGCCCCCACCAGGGCAGATGCTTTCGCCAGGGCGAGTGCACGCGCCACTGTGATGGGGTGAAGCTGGGTGGGACCGTCGCCGATTCTTCGGTCACCGATGCGGGAGCGTATGTAGAAAGCGAGACCGATTTCCAAGATTGCAACCAGGTAGAGCGAGGCTCCTGCGAGCGGTCCGATCGGGGGCAACGACCCGTAGAACGATCGCACCAGCAACCACGTCGCCACCGCAGCGAAGGTCCCCAGGCCGATCAGGTCCCACGCCCTGGTGGAACGCATTTCCGTCATCGGTCCGTCTCCAGTCGCATCTCGGTGGCGCTCACACTGGATCTTTCTTCCTCACCCAGGCCGGCGAGCCATTCCCCAACCGGTCGCCGAGCGCCGGCCACGGTGAGCTCCGCGTCGGGTTCGACCGCCAACCAGGGCATCAGCACGAAGGCCCTTCGATGGGCACGCGGATGCGGAAGTAGCAGCTCGGGATCGTCACCGACGATATCGCCGCCGTCGGAATCTCGGCAGACCACGAGGTCAACGTCGAGACTCCGCGGCCCCCAACGCTGGACACGAACCCGGTCGGCGGCGCTCTCGCATTCTCTCGCGAAGGCGAGCCATTGCCTCGGGTCTGTGTGCGGGTCCTCCGCGATGATCACCGCATTGAGGAAGTCCTGCTGCTCTACGCCGCCCCAGGGCGCCGACGAGTACACCGCCGAAGCAGCCACCATTCTCGGTCCGAGGGCCGCTGCCACCGAACGAAGATGGCCGAGCGAGTCCCCGACGTTGCTGCCGATCGACAGCACCACCCCCGTCACGCGCTGCGCCTTGTCATTACACTGCCTTCTCTCATGACACTGCCCGGGTGCGGTGCGCGACGACGGCGACATCGGTGAACGTCAGTGGGATGGGTGCGGCCGGCTTGTGCAGCACTACTTCGACAGCATCGACACGATCGTCCTGCATGACACCGTCGGCGATCTCTGCTGCGACGGTCTCGATGAGATCGCGCGCCGGACCGGACACGACCGCAGCAGCGGCCTCGGCCAGCTCCCCGTAATGCATGGTCTCGCTCAGGTCATCGGTGGCCGCGGCGTGCCGCAGGTCCATCCAAACCGTGATGTCGACGACGAAGTCCTGGCCGTCGCGTTTTTCGAAGTCGAACACCCCGTGGTGTCCGCGAACCTTCAGTCCGCGGAGCTCGATCCGATCGCTCACAGTCCGCCTCTCCCCCAAGCCGACGCCACTGCAACGGCGTCGAGTGTCGATCGTGCATCGTGCACGCGCACGCCCCACGCGCCGCCTGCGATGGCCAGGGCAGAGACGACGGCGGTCGCTGTCTCACGTCCGTCGGGGGGCCGCGCTGTTTCACCGTCCGCAAGTAGCGATCCGAGGAAGCGCTTGCGCGAGGCTCCGATCAATATCGGCATCCCCAGTTCGACGAATACCGGGAGAGCACGCAGCAGTGTCCAGTTGTGCTGGGCGCTCTTGGCGAAGCCGAGGCCGGGATCGAGCACGATGTCGGATGGGTCGACTCCGGCCGCGACGGCCCGATCCACCTGCTCCAGGAGTTCGCGTCGAACGTCCTCGACGACGTCGTCGTAGTGCGCTACCGCACCGGTGTGGGTGTACTCCGCAGCGGAACGCCAGTGCATCAGAATCCATGGCACGCCGGCTTCGGCGACCACCCGCGCCATGTCCGGATCGGCTCGTCCACCGGATACGTCGTTGACTATGGACACGCCCGCCTCGATGGCTGCTGCTGCAACCGACGCTCGCATCGTGTCGACGCTGGTTGTCACACCTGCAGCGCTCAACGCGGAGATGACAGGAACTACCCGCCCGGACTCGACAGCGGGGTCGATGCGGTCGGCTCCTGGACGCGTGGATTCACCTCCGACATCGACGATGTCGACTCCCACGCCGTGCAGCTCGACGCCGTGCCCGACCGCTGCCTCGACGTTCAGGTACCGCCCGCCGTCGGAAAACGAATCGGCCGTGACGTTGAGCACGCCCATGACCACCGGGGCTCCGGGCAGAGTCATGCGTCGGGGCTCGTCATTTGCGAAGAATCAGATCCAACGCCTCGGATCGAGACGCCGCACTCGATTGGAGCAGGCCACGAACCGCCGACGTCGTGGTGCTCGCTCCGGGCTTGCGGATCCCGCGCATCGCCATGCATAGATGCTCCGCTTCGATGACGACGATCGCACCGCGTGGGTCGAGTTTGCGCATCACAGCGTCGGCGACCTGGCTCGTCAGACGTTCCTGCACCTGCGGGCGCTTGGAATAGAGGTCCACCACCCGCGCCAGCTTGGACAGCCCCGTCACCTTCCCGCTCTTGCCCGGGATGTATCCGACGTGCGCGACACCGTGAAACGAGACCAGGTGGTGTTCGCACGTCGAGAACATCGGGATATCGCGGACCAGGACGAGTTCTTGATGTCCCTCGTCGAACGTGGTGTTCAAGACCGAATCGGGGTTGACATACAACCCACCGAACATTTCGCGGTACGCGCGCGCCACTCGGGCCGGGGTGTCCGCGAGGCCCTCCCGGTCGGGATCCTCGCCCACCGCGATGAGCAGTTCACGTACGGCCGCTTCGGCTCGCGCCTGATCGAAGGAACGGCCAGTCGCAACGGCGACCAACTCGTTCGGGTCGACCTGCGCGGGGACGCCTTCTTCGTCGATCTCCCTGACTGACACGTTCGTTCAACCTCCGGTCTGGGGGCACCGCTGGCCCCAGGAATGACTTCTCGACCTATCGTCGACCGCGACACCACCTGTAGATGCCCATCTGCCCCGACAAATGGGCATCTCGACCTAGTTTCGGTCGCTCGGGCCTTCCCACCGCTGGGTGCGCGGACCCTCGTCCGAGGAACGACCTTGTTCCGACGCATCGGGGTGGTCGTTCGGTAGCCCGCCGAGCGGATCCCATTGTGGACCTGCCGGGTCCGAGTAACGGGGAGTAGTTCCCTGCTGCTCCCCGCCGCCGCTCGGATCCGTGGACTCGGGCGGCTGATACTGGTTCTGGGGTGGCTGGTACTGCGGTGGCCGATACTGGGGCGGTTGGTACTGGGGCGCCGGGTTCTGGGGCGCTGGGTTCTGGGGCGCCGGGTTCTGGGGCGCCGGAGTCCCGTACCCGGGTGGAACCTGGTACGTGGGCGGGTTACTGTACCTGTTTCCGGCGTCGGATCCACCGGAACGGCCCGTCGGTCCCTGTGTTTCTCGTGGCGGCCATCCCGGCGCCGACCAGCCTGCGGGGGCGCCGTAGTCCGGACGTGATCCCTGTGGACGAGGATCCGGGTTGCGGTAATTTGCGCCGTCGTTCAGGCCGCTACCGTTCGGGCCGCTGCCGTGCTGTGCTCCACCGCTGTGTGCACCACCGCTGTGTGCTCCGTTGCCCGGGGCTGCACCGTAGGGACCGTTCTCGTAGGGGCCACCGTTGCTTCGGGGGCCACCGTTGTTCGAGCCACCGTTGGCATTGGCGCCGCCATCGGGGGCACCGTTGGTGTACCCGGTCGGTCGAGAAGATCCTGCATAGCTGTCCGGGGCACCCTTGGACAGCTGCGGCGGACCGGCGTAGCTGGGCTGCGGAAACTGTTGCGGCGGAGCCACCTTCGGAGCAATCGGCTTCGGCGGCCATGGCTCGCCACGCTCGATCGCCAGCTCGCCCGGCGTCTTGACCGGCGGCTTGTCCGACGGCACTCGCTCACCGAAGTCGTTGAACGCGGTAATGCGAGGACGCTTGGCGACATCGGTGAAGATCTTCTCGAGATCCTTGCGGGTGAGTGTCTCCCGCTCGAGCAGTTCGGATGCCAACCGGTCCAGCACGTCTCGATACTCGTTGAGAATGGCCCAGGCCTCGGTATGAGCGGCCTCGATGAGCTTGCGGACCTCTTCGTCGATCTCACGCGCGACCTCGTGCGAGAAGTCCGACTGCACGCCCATCGAACGCCCGAGGAACGGGTCACCCTGCTCCTGGCCGTAACGGACAGCTCCGAGCTTGCTGCTCATGCCGTACTCGGTGACCATCGCGCGAGCAATCTTCGTCGCCTGATCGATATCCGAGGACGCTCCGGTGGTCGGCTCGTGGAACACCAACTCCTCGGCGGCTCGTCCGCCCATCGCCATGACGAGACGCGCGATCATCTCCGAGCGCGTCATCAATCCCTTGTCGTCCTCGGGGACGGTCATGGCGTGTCCGCCGGTGCGTCCACGCGCAAGGATGGTCACCTTGTAGACGGGCTCGATATCGGGCATCGCCCACGCAGCCAGCGTGTGGCCGCCCTCGTGGTAGGCAGTGATCTTCTTTTCGTGTTCGCTGATGATGCGGCTCTTGCGTCGCGGCCCGCCGACGACACGGTCGACCGACTCCTCGAGCGCGGCCTCGGTGATCACGGTGCCGTTCTCCCTGGCGGTCAGCAACGCAGCCTCGTTGATGACATTGGCGAGATCGGCGCCGGACATCCCGACGGTGCGCTTGGCGAGACCTTCGAGATCGGCGTCGTGCGCAACAGGCTTGCCCGCCGAGTGAACGGCCAGAATCGCGCGCCGGCCAGCGAGGTCGGGGGCGCCGACCGGGATCTGACGATCGAAACGACCGGGACGCAGAAGAGCGGGGTCGAGGATGTCGGGACGGTTGGTCGCAGCAATGAGAATGACACCGGTGCGCTCACCGAAACCGTCCATCTCGACGAGAAGCTGGTTCAGCGTCTGCTCACGCTCGTCGTGACCGCCGCCCATACCTGCGCCGCGCTGACGACCGACTGCGTCGATCTCGTCGACGAAGATGATGCACGGGCTGTTCTGCTTGGCCTGCTCGAAGAGGTCACGCACGCGAGAGGCGCCGACACCGACGAACATCTCGACGAAATCGGAACCCGAGATGGTGAAGAAGGGCACCCCCGACTCGCCCGCGACCGCACGCGCGAGGAGAGTCTTGCCGGTTCCCGGAGGACCGTAGAGCAGAACGCCGCGCGGAATCTTGGCGCCGAGCGCCTGGTATCGCGCTGGATTCTGCAGGAAATCCTTGATCTCGTACAGTTCTTCGACAGCTTCGTCGGCGCCCGCGACATCCTGGAAAGTAGTCTTCGGCATGTCCTTGGTGAGCTGCTTGGCCTTCGACTTCCCGAAGCCCATCACACCGCCACGTCCACCACCCTGCATCTTCATCATGATGAAGATGAACACGCCGAGCAGAAGAACCATCGGCAGCACGAACAGCAACAGCGAGGACAACCAGCTGTCCTGGGAGACGACGGTGTTGTAGCTGTCCAGCCCGTCCGTGCTGACCTTGTCGAAAATGGTTTCCGACGCCGAATCCGGGTATTTCGCGAGAATCTGAGTCTCGCCCTCCGTGGCGTCGTTGCCTTCCTTCAGAGTCAGGCGAACCTGCTGCTCACGGTCGTCGATCTGCGCCTTCTCGACGTTCTGCGAATCGAGCTGCGCGATCGCCACAGACGTGTCGACGGCCTTCCAGTCGCGCGTGTCGTTTCCGAAGTAGCTGAAGGCGAAGATCACCATCAGAATGCCGAAAACGATGGCCAGGTTCCGTATAACTGTCTTCCGATTCATACAGCTTCAGCCGAGACGGCCTCGTCCTTTCCAGTCAACTCCGATGCGCGGATTCCGGCCGCACACCGGATGCTCCAGGCTACCGCGAACGGCCACCCCGTACCTGAAGTGCATCGGCCCCACAGCGTTGCTGCGCCAACTCACGCTTTCTGCATCGTTCAACGTCCCCCCAGGGCCAACGGTTCCCCACACCGTGGCCCGACTCAACGAAACAACAGGTTCGACGCGTCACACCCGAGAACGAAGGAGCTCACGGAACAAACGAAGCCCTGAATCTACCCGCCGTACACGCGAGGCTCGAGCGTACCGATATACGGCAGGTCACGGTAGCGCTCGTTGTAATCGAGACCGTAACCGACGACGAACTCGTTCGGGATGTCGAAGCCCACGTTGGCGACCTCGACGTCGACCTTGATCGCGTCCGGCTTGCGCAGCAAAGTCACCACCGACAGCGACGCCGGATTGCGGGTGGCGAGATTGCGCCTGAGCCAGGACAGCGTCAGACCGGAGTCGATGATGTCCTCGACGATCAGAACGTTGCGCCCGTTGATGTCGCGATCGAGATCCTTGAGAATGCGCACCACACCCGAGGACGAAGTCGACGACCCGTAGGAGCTCACCGCCATGAACTCGAGCTGGGTCGGAATCGGCAACGCCCGCGCGAAATCCGTCATGAACATGATCGCGCCCTTGAGAACACCGACGAGCAACAGGTCACCCTCGGGAGCATCCTCGGGATAACGCTTGGCGATCTCCTCCGCGAGCTCGGCGGTTCGAGCCTTGATCTGCTCCTCCGAGATGAGAATCGATTCGATATCGCCCTCGTACACGGCGCTTCCCTTCATAGATTCTGTTTCATCGGTTCTGTTTCATCAAGAGTCATTCCGCAGGCTCCACTCCAGAGCTCAAGAGTCATTCCGCAGGCTCCACTCCAGCTCGAGTGCAAGAGTGCCACGTCGCCGACCCACCACCAACCTGGCACCGGGCGGTCCCCCACCGACCGCGACCCCGCCCTGCCCCCGCCAGTCCCCCACCAGGTCGTCGATCAATCGCAGTTGCTTGTCCGAAAGCCCCGTCGCGCCGGCCCCGAGCAGCCAAGACCGCAGCACGCGCCGGCGAAGCGCCACCGGCACCGCTATGAGCGCCGTCACATCGAGATCATCACCCGCGAGCGCACCACCCAGAAGATCGTCAGCGAGGGCGTCGAGCACGTCGCCATCCTCGCGGAGCTGCGTGGCGGTACGCCCGAGCGCCTGAGCGACGCCCCCACCCAACACGTCCTCGAGCAGCGGCAGAACCTCGTGACGCAGACGCACACGGGTGAAATCCGCACTGACATTCTGCGGGTCCTCGTACGGGTCGAACCCGAGTTCGGCGCAGGCTTGCCTGGTCACCGCCCGGCGAACGCCCAGCAACGGCCTTCCCCACGGTGAATCCCACGGCATCATTCCGGCGATCGATCGCGGCCCGGACCCACGCGCCAAACCCAACAGCACAGTCTCGGCCTGATCGTCGAGGGTGTGTGCGATCAACACCGCAGCATCACCGCGTGCCGTCTCGAGCGCGGCATAGCGGGCACGGCGCGCAGCCGCCTCCATTCCGCCATCACCACCGACGTGCACCGTCGTCACCGTCGCATCGATGCATCCCAGCATCACAGCGCGGCGGGCCGCGGTCGCGGCGACATCCTCGGAACCCGGTTGTAGGCCGTGGTCGACGACGAGCGCCACCACTTCCGGGAACTCCGCGACGGCAGCGGCAGTCAGCGCCAGCGAATCAGCGCCACCGGACAGGGCGACGGCGATCGGGGTGGCGGCCATGGAGGTGGCGGCGGGGACGGCGCGGGTCCGTTGCACCGACCAGGAACGCACCGCATGTCGGAGCTCGAGAACAGCCGGGCCCTCGGGCAACATCAGCCCAACACTCGGGCGATCCACCGGTCCGGGTGCTCGATCTCGTCCAGCAGCGGCAAAGTCCCGGCGTCGGTCCACACGGTGTTGAAGCGCTCCATCCCCACAACCCCGACAACGTGGTCCACGAAGGCTTTCCCCCGCACGTACTGCGCCATCTTGGCGTCCATACCGAGCAGCGCACGAATCACCCGCTGAAGCGGGTTCTGCTTGCGTCGACGGCGACTGTCGAACGCGCTTCGGATCTGCAGCACCGACGGCACCACCGCGGGCCCGACGGCATCCATTACGTGATCGGCGTGCCCTTCGAGCAGCGTGCCGAGCACGAGAAGACGGTCGATCGCGTCGCGTTGCACCGGAGCCTGCGTCGCGCGCAGCAGTCCGAGGATGCCCGCGTCCTCGGCCCGGTGCGATTCCTTGCGGTTCTTGAGGGCACCGGAAACCCTGGCAGCGAGCTCGGTCAACGGCTCGTCCACACTCTCGGACAGCACCGAGACCGAATCGCGCATGTATTCACCGAGCCACGGCGCCGAGGAGAACTGCACCCGGTGTGTCACCTCGTGCAAACACACCCAGAGGCGGAAGTCGCTCGGCGATACACGTAGCGCCCGCTCGACGGCGATGATGTTGGGTGCGACGAGCAACAGCGTGCCGTTTTCCCCGGTGAACGGGTCGTACTGTCCGAGGATCGCGGTCGACAGGAAGGCCAACATCGCACCTGCTTGCAGACCCGCAGGCTTGCCACCGAGCACGCCGCCCAGGCCGCCCGCGGCTCCCCCCGAGGTCTCCCCCTCGCCCGTCAGGTGCTTCATCGACGCTGCTGCGGCGTCGATCCACCCGGACCGGTCGACGATCTGGGCGTCAGGAACCGGGAGGCCGTCGGCCAGCCCTGTCGTCTCGCGCACCGGCCCCTCGGCGCGGACCGACGCATCCGCGAGCTCGGCGAACGCGGCATCGAAGGTGTATCGCGAGGTCGACGGCCCTTTCGGAGCCAGTTTGGACCCGGCCTTGGACGCCAGCCGCCAATCGACGGACGCCCCGAAACCACGGCCTGTCTCGTCGCTGCTTGTCGTTTCCGTGCTGTCGGTCACCGGCAACCACACAATCTGAGCGTCGACGCCACCGCATCCAACGCGGGCCTGCTCACTTCGGGCGGCCGGTCGTTGGACATGAGTGCGAACGTGAGTACTCTCCCGTCAACATCGACGACGTATCCAGCGAGAGCGCTTGCTGTCGACAGTGTGCCAGTTTTTGCCCGCACCCATCCGGCGCCGATGCGGCTGTTGGTGGCGTACCGATCCGACAGGGTGCCGGTGGACCCTGCCACCGGCAGGTAGTCGAGCATCGGGCGCAGATCGGGACGTTCAGATCCAGCCGCCGAGGTCACGATTCGATCGAGCAGCCGCGCCGGAATGCGATCGTCCACGGACAGGCCACTCATGTCGTGCAGCGTCAACCCGGACAGGTCGTAGCCGACCGAGTTCAGCGTCCGGCTCACCGCGTCCACGGCACCGTCGAATGATGCGGGTAGGCCCATCTCGATCGCGATCTCTCGACCGACCGCCTCGGCGAGGACGTTGTCCGAAAGCTGCATCATCTGGCCGAGCCGGACCCGCAGCGGGGCCGACTGCACGCTCGCCACCTGGTCCGCCCCCTCGGCCGCGGAGCCGATCGCGACCAGCGCTGGATCGATTCCCAGCCCGGTCGCCAACGATCGACCCGCGTCCAATGCTGGTTGCGCACTACGCGGAGATTCGTCCTCGAGCGGAATCGACCTGCCGCCGTCGATCATGATGGGCTCGATCGGGGTGATGTAGCCGGCGGCGACGTCGGGTTCGAACCATCCCTGAGCCATCGTCGGACCGCTGTATGCGGAGGTGTCCACCAGTATCCGTTTCACCTCGACACCCGCCCGCTCGATCTGCTCGACCAGATCGTCGATCCGCGCCGCACCAGGGTAGTACCCGGAGCTGCCGGCCGGCTGCGCCGTCAAAGTCGGGTCGCCCGCCGCGACCACCACGATCTCGCCGTCGACCTGGCCCCTGACCACCCGCGTCAAGACGCGGTGCTCCGGCGGAAGCGCCAACATGGCTGCGGATGCGGTCAACAGCTTCGCCGTCGACGCAGGTGTCATGGGCGCGTCCGGATTCTGCGACCACAGCACCTCACCGCTGACCGCGTCCGCGACAGCACCCGAGAACGTGCCCAACCCGTCCGAACCGACGACAGCAGCCAGCGCGGCAGCGAGACCCTCCGCAGTGGGAATCGAGTCCGAATCCGGTAGCGGAACGATGACTGGACTCGGCATCACCGGATCCGGTTCCGGTGCGCTCGCCTCCGGAAACGAGTCACCGGAGACGTTCGGGACGATCGCCGCGACCGCGGTGGCCCCCGTGGCGAGCAGCACAATCACACCGAGTGCCAGCAGAATTCGGGCGCGACGCCGCTTCCGACCGGCGGTCGGACCGAAGAATCGCTTGGTCAACCCCGCCAACGCTCCTCCACATGAGTTCGGCCGTCGATCCACACCGTCGGCGCCGGAACTGCCCAGTGGCAGCTTCTTCAACAGTATCCACGGGTCCGGTACGCTAGCGCCGCCACCATATTGCGTCACTCCATACGTACGCGAATAGAAGAACAGCGAGGACTGCACGTGCCGTTCGACGTCACCATCGAGATCCCCAAGGGTCAGCGCAACAAGTACGAGGTCGACCACGAGACCGGTCGCGTCCGCCTCGATCGCTACCTGTACACGGCGATGGCTTATCCGGCCGACTACGGCTACATCGAAGGCACCCTCGGCGAGGACGGCGATCCGCTGGACGCATTCGTACTGCTCCCCGAATCGGTCTACCCCGGAGTAGTCGTCGAAGCGCGCCCCGTCGCGATGTTCAAGATGGTCGACGAAGCCGGCGGAGACGACAAAGTGCTCTGCGTTCCCGCAGGCGACAAGCGCTGGGATCACATTCAGGACCTGAGCGATGTCTCCACCTTCGAACTGGACGCCATCAAGCACTTCTTCGTCCACTACAAGGACCTGGAGCCGAACAAGCACGTCACGGCAGCCGACTGGGTCGGGCGCGCGGAAGCAGAAACCGAAATCGCTGCGTCGTTCAAGCGTTTGACGGACAATCCGGGGCACTGAGCACGTATCGCGACCTTGTACAGACGAGACCAGCAAGCACGGTAACCGAGGCAAGTCACAGGTGGGGAGAACCATGACCGACAGCAATACGACGGGCGAGCGCCGGAACTCGGAGTCGCGAGCAATATCCGATCCAGCTCAGTTCCCCGACCTGCCAGTCACCGTGGTGCTCGACCGAATCCCGGTACCCATTCTCGCCGTCGACCCCAGCGGCGGGATCGTCTTCGCGAACGAAGCGTTCGACGAACTGTTCGGCACCGACAGGTCCGAGCGGGCCGATTTCCACCTGCATGACATCTTCCCCGACCAGGCACCCGAGGGTGTCAACGTCGCAGACATGTTCCTCACCACCGTCGCTACCCGCGCCGACTCCCTGTGGCGCATGACCGACAAGACCGGGGATGTCGTTCAGGTCCGCGCGAGCAAGTCCATCCTCCGGCGCGCCGAGGACGACCTCGTCCTCGTTGCGTTGGAAGACTTCACCGACCAGCTCTGGAACGACCCCAAGAGCGCGCTTCGCTGACAGATCGGCAGGTGCGCGTGAGCCCAGCGTGCACCTGCCGAGCGCTCTGGCTCACGGCCGGCTCGGTTGAACTTTCTCGTAGTCGGTGAGGAACCGATCCAACAGATTCACCAACGCAACACGATCCTCCCGCGCCCAGTTCTGGATCACCGCACCGAGATGAATCGTCCGCTTGCGAAGCATCCGATCGGCAACCTCGCGGCCCTTCTCCGTCACCGCCAACACATACGCGCGACCGTCCTTCTCGTCACGCACTCGCTCCACATGACCGTGGTCGACCAACTGGCTGACCTGCCTGCTCACGGTCGACGGATCAGAATTCACCAAAGCCGCCAACTCGCTCGACCGCATCGGACCGTCCCGGAAAAGTCGAAACAGGCACACGAACGCCGCGCCCTCCACGCCACCGGACTCGGCCGACAACTGGGCCAACTTCCGCTCACGCAACCGCTGCAGCCGAACTAACTGCGTACCGAGTTCCTCGGCGCATTCCTCCATCTCAGCTGCCGCTTCTGTATCCATCTCAGCTGCCGCTTCTGTATCCATCTCAGCTGCCGCTTCTGTATCCATGTCAGCTGCCGCTGAAGTTCGCCGGGCGTTTCTCGAAGACTGCCGTGATTGCTTCCGTCAGATCGTTCGAGGCCAGGAACGCCGCATTCCACGCTGCCACGTAGCGGAGGCTGTCGTGGACAGCAGCCGAACGCGAATGATCGAGCACCGTCTTCACGCCCTGCACCACCAGTGGCGCGTTCGCCGCGATCTCCGCCGCCGTCGCGCGCGCCCCCTCTAGCAGTGCGTCGTAATCGGCGAACACGTCATTGACCAGGCCGATCTTCTCGGCGCGCGCAGCATCGATGTCCTTGCCCGTCAAGGCGAGCTCACGCAGGTGCCCGTCACCGATGATGGCCGGAAGCCGTGCCAGTGAGCCCATGTCCGCGACGATCGCGACCTTTACCTCTCGGACACTGAACTTGGCGTCCGCGCTGGCGTAGCGAATGTCCGCTGCGCTGATCAGATCGAGGCCACCGCCGATGCACCAGCCGTGCACGGCTGCCACGACGGGCTTGCGACAATCTGCAACCGCGTTGGTTGCAAGCTGCATCCTCTTGATCATGTCGTGGAAAACCGTGCGCGGACCCGCCAGCGCCTTGTCCGCCATCAGCGGCGCGAACTCGCCGCCCATGGCGGCGAGATCCAAACCGTAGGTGAAGTGCTTGCCGGAACCTGTCAGGAGAATCGCCCGAACCTCGGGATCGGCATCGAGCTCGGCGAACAGCTGCGGGCACTCGGTCCAGAAATCGTGACCCATCGCGTTGCCCTTGCCAGGCCCGAGCAGCGTCACCGCAGCGACATGGTCGGAAATCTCGACCGAGAATGCGTTCCAGTTACGTTCCGTCATCTTGCCGAGCCTAATGGGTCGCTCTTCTACACTTGCGCGAGAGCGCGGCCTCCGGGAGGCGCGGCTTGTTACGCCGCGTAACACCTGGGGAAACACCGTAGTTGTTCTCTGGCGCTTTGCCCCATGCGCGGCCCATCATGACTTCCATGATGATGCACTGGGGTCTTGGGTTGGAGACGTTCAACGACCTACCGCGTCGCAAAGCCATCCACGCGCTGTACGAATGCTGCTGCTCGTTCACGTGGGCATCCCGGGTTGCCGACGCCCGGCCATTCAGGTCATACGCCGAACTCATGGCGCGCGCCGACGACGAGCTCGGACAATTGTCCGACGCCGACGTCGACCGCATCGTTTCCACGCATCGATCGGCAGGGAAGGTGTGCTCGGGGATGGACGCTGCCACGCAGAGCGTGTTCATCGACGCGTGCCGTATGTATGTCGAGCGCTATGGCTACGGATACATCGTGTCCCCGCCGGTGCCCGAAGATGGCACGGCCGAGGACGAGCCGGACTCGCGGTTGATACTCATCGATCTCGGACACCGGCTCGACAACAGCCTGGAGACCGAGCGCAAAGTCATGCGCGATGAGCTCGCCAAGATCAACCACACCAGAATCGAGCGAGTCTTGGGACCGGAAGAGGGCTGGCCGTTCTGAAAAGCTGGGTTAGATCAGGCCGATAACTCGGCCGATGAGACCGATGACCACGATGAGCACCACTACCCCGAGCACACCGAGGAAGATCACCGGCAACTTCAGTGTTCGCTGCGGTGGTTCATGCTGGGGCCCGCCGACGCCTGTCTCCGCGGGTGGAGTGTCACCGGGCGTGACGCTGCCACCGCGTTCGAGGCCGGCAGTTTCACTCGGATCAGGGTTCTCAGCAGACATGATCGAGGGTTACCCGGTAGTGACCGAATCAACCACGTTCCGCGGCGCGGGAAATCGCGCCTAGAAACAATTCGGTGATCGCATCACCGATGGCCCGCTGATCGATCTGCTCGGGATCCACCGAGTGTTCGACGGCCAGACCCGAGATCACGGCCAGCAGTGACGTCGCAACTCCGCGCGCATCGAGCGAATCCTGCACCCCCCATGCTGCCGCCCGCTCGCGGATCAACGCCTCGAGTTCGCTTCGTAAGTGACGACGTTCACTCCGATACGCACCGTTGAGCGCCGGGTCGCGGCCCGCTTGAATGGCGAATTCGGTCACCAACAGTGGCCAACGCGGCTCGTCGACGAGCCACGACGCGATGGCGTCGCCACTTCGTCCTGCGGCGTCACCCGGTCCCAGCCCCGAGACGGTCTCGATGACCCGGGCGGCGAGATCCATCGACTTCTTGGCCAGCAACTGAGCAAAGAGCGCCTGCTTGGAGTCGAAGTTGGAGTAGACGGCACCCTTGGTGAAACCCGCGCGACGGGCGATGTCCTGCAACCTCGCCGCCGCGTACCCGTTGTCGGTGAACTCCTCGGCAGCCGCATCGAGCAGCCGTTCACGGACGTTTTCCCGCCCGGGCCGAGGCAGCGGCCCACCGGAACGCGACGGCTGTGTCGGTGGCCACGCTTCTTGCCCTTCAGCACTCACGATACCTAGAGTATTCAATACCTCAGGTATCCACAATGTCGATATCCACAATGTCGAAGGAGTTCGTATGCGCAGGATTTGTTGGCTCGCGTTCGGGGTGCTGATACTGCAGCTCGGTTTCATCGCGAGCTACGTGGCGGCGTTCCACCAACCGACGCCTCGGGACATTCCCATCGCTGTCGTCGCCGAACAGGGCCTGCCCGCCGATATCGCCGTCGACACCGCAGCGAGATTGAACGCCATCGACGGCGCCCCCTTGGCCGCGCGAACCGCCGACAACACCGGCGAGGCCCGCACTCTGCTTCGTGACCGTGAGATCCTCGGCGCCTACGTCCTGAGCCCCTCGGGCACGGACACCCTCGTCACCGCGAGCGCGGCAGGTAGTTCCATCTCCGCTGCGCTGGAGTCGATCTTCACCGAGGTGGAACAGTCACAGAACCGTCAGTTCGTCGTGCGCGACGAGATTCCAGTGGGCATCCACGACAATCGCGGCTTGTCCGGCTTCTACCTCGCAGTGGGCTGGGTGGTCGGCGGCTACCTCCTGGCCGCTGCCATCGGACTACTCGTCGGCGCCCCGAACTCGCTGCGAGAGGCCGCATCTCAACTCGGGGTCTTCGCCGCGCATTCGGTGTTGTCCGGCGCACTGGGGGCGTGGCTCGTCACCCATATCCTCGGAACCTTCGCCGGCCATTGGTTTCCGCTGTGGCTTCTCGGCGCCGGAGTCGTCTTCGCCACATCGGTGTTCACGCTCGGCCTACGAGCAGCGATCGGAGTCGCCGCCGTTCCGATTGCCATCATCGTCTTCGTCATTCTCGGAAACCCCAGCGCAGGAGGCGCTTTCGGACCCAACGTACTACCCGAGTTCTATGCCGCGGTCGGTCGCTGGATCACACCGGGCGTCGGCACCGAGGGCGTCCGCAGCATCGTGTACTTCTCCGGCACCGGACTGGGGCAACCGGCGCTCGCGCTGGCTCTGTATGCCGTCGTCGGCGTCGCGTTGCTGCTCGTATTCACCGCTCGCAGGACCCGATCGTCGGACAGGCACGAAGAGCAGCAGCCAGTATCCTGACCGGCATGACCGCAACGTTCCCGCTCCCCCTACCCGATCTGGCCGTCCGAACCCTGGGCGGCGCGGTCGTCTGGGCGAACGACGAAACCTTTGCGGAGAAAGAGAATCTGGTCAAACCGGGCAAGCCCGACTACCAGAGTGCAACCTTCGGGCACAAAGGCCAGATCTACGACGGTTGGGAGACGCGCCGTCGTCGCGAGGACGGGTACGACGAGGCGATCGTCCGGCTGGGGGCTCCCGGTGTGATCCGCACCATCATCGTCGACACAGCCTGGTTCACCGGCAACTACCCGCCCCGCATTTCCGTGGAAGCGGCGTCGGTAGACGGCTTCCCGTCGGCGCAGGAGCTGTACGAGAACGCCGAATGGAAGACCATCGTGGCGGTCAGCCCTGTTCAGGGCGACAGCGAGAACCGCTTCGACGTCACCTCGGACGAGCGATGGACGCACGTCAAGCTGTCCATCTACCCGGACGGCGGGGTCGCACGACTGCGTGTCCTCGGACGCGGGCGCCCGGACCCGGGTTTCGCCGCCGCCGGCCCATTCGATCTGGCCGCTCTCGAGAACGGCGGATACATCTCCGCGTGCTCGAACATGTTCTACAGCTCACCGAACAACCTGCTGCTGCCCGGCCCACCGCGTTCGATGGGCGAAGGCTGGGAGACCTCCCGTCGCCGAAGCGGATCCAACGACTGGGTGCAGGTGACCTTGGCAGGCACCGGCACTGTCCGACTGGCCGAACTCGACACCACCTGCTTCATCGGCAACGCACCGGGCGCGGCGTCGCTGAAGGGTCGCCTCGACGATGGCGAGTGGGTCGAACTTCTCCCCCGCACCCGGCTGCAACCGGACACTCGCCACCGATTCCTCATCGACGAAGACGAACCGGTGTCCGAGGTGAGGATGGACATCTTCCCCGACGGTGGCATGGCGCGATTGCGGCTCTTCGGCAACGTCACTGCCTAGACAACCGCAAACGGGTGATGTCTGGAAACCGCGTGATGACTGCGAATTTCGGGCTGTGGCAATATCCTCGAGTACATGCCCCGGCTTCTACATCCGAACGCCGCCCACGTGGCCGACATCTTGATCTCGCGCGGGCATCACGGGGTCGTCATCACCGCACCCGAGCCGACCGCAACCGCGGCCGCCGCTGCTCGGTCGCTGGGGGTGCCCGTCGGCGCGATCGTGAAATCGTTGGTGTTCCTACTCGACGACGATCCGGTGCTGGTGCTGGTCTCGGGTGATCACGAGGTCGATATGACAGCGACGGGCGCACGGCTCGGCGGCACGCTGACCCGTGCGCCGCTGGAGCTGGTGAAGCACTCGACGGGGCAACCGCTCGGCGGCATCGCGCCGGTAGGTCACCCGACCAATCTGCCGACGTACATCGACGAAACGCTCGGCGATCACCCAGAAGTGTGGGCGGCGGCCGGGCATCCCAACACGGTCTTCCGAACCAGTTATTCCGAGCTGTTGCGGATCACTGCCGGGCTCGCGGTCCGCGTCACCTGAGCGCGCATCGAGAATGCCGTCACGACGCGATCACACCGTCACCGGGGAGCATTCCCGTCGCTGCACGCACGGCGGCGGCAGAGAACACCACTCCTCGCTTCTCGAGCCACGGCACCACACCGAGGGCGACGGCTGCGAGTGCGCGCGTATCGGCACCGACGGGGATCAAGGTGACACCGTCTGCGACCGCGGCTGCTCCGATGTCGGCGATCAGACCGGCGAGCCCGGACGGCGTCCCGACGTACCGGATCGAGCTCGGTACCGCCGGGCCGTTCGAGGCCGCGAACTCCCGGCGAGCGGTGCGCGCATCGTCGGCGATCCAGATCTCGACGTCGAGGAAGACTGCGACGCTGTCAGCGTCGTCACCTGCCGCAATGGCCTCGGAACGTGCTCGAAGACGAATCTGCTGGCTTTCGCGCAGGTCGGCGGCGTGGATGCGCCGGAGCGTTTCATGCGGCGATGCGTTGTCGGCTGGTGACCCGTCGGTGATTTCGGTCCACGCACCGCGACGACCGACTGCGACACGAACGGCTGAGGTGGATGACAT
Source organism: Rhodococcus sp. I2R (assembly GCF_020889545.1). Classification (NCBI taxonomy): domain Bacteria; kingdom Bacillati; phylum Actinomycetota; class Actinomycetes; order Mycobacteriales; family Nocardiaceae; genus Rhodococcus; species Rhodococcus sp. I2R. The sequence continues at coordinate 15,823 of NZ_JAHUTG010000015.1, read as the reverse complement.
GCGGTGTACTCCTCGGGTAAGGGCGCCGAACTACGGGGTTTGGATCGAACCCGCAGCCCAACACGATCCCGACGAGGTGCGGCAGAGATCAAGATGCCTGCGCCGCCACCAGCGGCCGGCCGCAACGCACTCGCACTCATCCAGCGATGCTAACCGCATGCGCCGCGCGCGTGGATTCGGCACCGGGATTGCCTCGCTTGTTCCTCCTGGTACGTCTTCGGTGGATGCCCCGTGATGACCACTCTTCGATCGCGCCACGGCAACAAGACCACCCCATGTGAGTGGTTGTACGTGCCAGGTTATGTACAACCACTCACATGGGCCGAAGGCCCCTTCCCGAGTAGACTGCCCCGGTGCCGAGCTCGTAAAGACTGTTCACCTGCAGGCCAACCGAACATGAGATAACGATCAACGACCTACGAGTGCCCGACGAGATGAAGGAAACCCGGTTGTCCGTGCAATCACAATCGGAATCGGCAGACGCTCAGCCCACTGCCGCCGTACCTGATGTATATCTGCGCTCGGAGCGTGCTCCGAGCCCGCGCACCCTCATCGACATCTTGCGTGCGACCACCTCGCGCTTCCCCGACGCCACCGCCATCGACGACGGGTCGGTGTCGGTCACCTACCGCGAACTTCTCGAGGACATCGACGAGGGCGCGCAGTGGCTGGCCCGGGCCGGAGTTCGACGCGGTGATCGCGTCGGCATCCGGATGCCGTCCGGCTCCTTCTCTCTGTACGTCGCCATCCTGTCGATCCTCAACGTCGGGGCGGCGTATGTGCCCGTCGATGCCGATGATCCGGACGAACGCGCCGAGCTGGTGTTCGGCGAGGCCAAGGTCACCGCGGTCGTGACGGCAGGCGGCATCGCCGCCGGTACGGCAGACAAGCAGGACACTCCAGCGCCGGAGACTCTCACCATCCCGGCACCAGAGGACGACGCCTGGGTCATCTTCACCTCGGGCTCGACCGGGACTCCCAAGGGTGTCGCCGTCAGTCACCGCAACGCCGCGGCCTTCGTCGATGCAGAAGCCCGCATGTTCATGCAAGACGATCCGCTGGGCCCGGGTGACCGGGTGCTGGCAGGACTGTCCGTTGCGTTCGACGCCTCATGTGAGGAGATGTGGCTCGCGTGGCGCCACGGCGCCTGCCTGGTGCCTGCCCCGCGTTCGCTGGTACGAAGCGGTTTCGATCTCGGCCCCTGGCTCGTCTCGCGCGACATCACCGTCGTGTCGACGGTTCCCACCCTCGCCGCGCTGTGGCCTGCCGTCGCACTGGAAGCGGTTCGCTTGCTGATCTTCGGCGGCGAGGCCTGCCCGCCGGAGCTCGCCGAACGCCTCGCTGTCGACGGCCGTGAGGTATGGAACACGTACGGACCCACCGAGGCCACCGTCGTGGCATGCGCGTCGATCATGGACGGCAAAGGCCCGGTCCGCATCGGTCTACCGCTCGACGGCTGGGATCTCGCCGTCGTCGACGGAGCCGGCAAGCCAGTTTCCGTCGGCGAGGTCGGTGAGCTCGTCATCGGCGGAGTCGGACTCGCACGCTACCTGGACCCGGCGAAGGACGCCGAGAAGTACGCGCCAATGCCGACGCTCGGGTGGGACCGCGCCTACCGCAGTGGTGACCTGGTCAAACTCGAGCTCGAAGGTTTGCTGTTCCAGGGCCGCGCCGACGATCAGATCAAGCTCGGCGGCCGACGCATCGAGCTCGGCGAGATCGACAATGCGTTGCAGTCGCTTCCCGGTGTCGGCGGTGCGGCCGCCGCCGTCCGCAAGACCGGTACCGGCAATTCCGTGTTGGTCGGATACCTGGCCAGCACCGATCCCAACTTCGACCTCGACGCTGCGCGCACCCTGCTCGCCGAGCAGCTTCCCGCGGCACTGGTGCCGCGCCTCGCGCTCGTCGAGGAGATGCCCACACGCACCTCGGGCAAGGTCGATCGGAACGCACTACCCTGGCCGCTCCCAGGAAAAGCCGAGGCCGCGGATCTGGACGGAACCGCCGGCTGGGTGGCGCAGCTGTGGACCAACATCCTCGGTGCCCAGGTCACCGACGAGAACGCCGATTTCTTCCAGAACGGCGGCGGCTCGTTGTCGGCCGCACAGTTGGTGACGGCGCTGCGGGAGAGATTCCCGGAAATCACCGTCGCGCAGCTCTACGACCATCCTCGGCTCGGGTCGCTGGCCCGGTACCTCGACGAGCTGAAACCGCCTCTCGAGGTGGTTCCGCGTGACGTCGAACCCACCTCACGCACCGCTCAGTGGGCGCAGATCGCGGCTACGGTCCCGCTGACGACGCTGACGGGCCTGCAGTGGGTCACCTGGCTCGGCATTCTGTTCAACGTCATGTCCTGGTTTGCCGACGTGACCTGGGCGCCGACGGTGTCGTGGTGGTGGATTCTCCTCGCGTTCGTTCTCTTCATCACCCCGGTCGGGCGTATGGCCATCTCGGTGGTCGGTTCCCGAATCTTGCTGGCCGGGCTGAAACCGGGTGCGTACCGGCGCGGCGGCAGCATGCACGTTCGCCTGTGGGCGGCGACGCGGTTGACCGACGCGAGCGGGGCGTCGAACCTGTCCGGTGCGCCGTGGATGGTCTACTACGCCCGCGCGCTGGGCGCGAAGATCGGCAAGGGCGTCGACTTGCACACCTTGCCGCCGGTGACGGGAATGCTCGAGCTGGGCGACGGGTGCTCGGTCGAACCCGAGGTCGATCTCAGCGGCCATTGGATCGACGGCGACATCGTCTACATCGGTGAGATCAAGATCGGCGCGGGCGCCGCTGTCGGGGCCCGCTCGACGGTGCTCCCGGGTACGTCCATCGGCAAGAACGCGGTCGTCAGTGCCGGTTCCGCCGTCGTCGGTCGGGTCAAAGCGGGCCAGCTCTGGTCCGGGTCGCCGGCGACGAAAGTCGGCAAAGCCGAACATCCTTGGCCGCAGGAGGCCCCGCCCCGCGCCACTCATTGGGTGCTCGCCTACGGGGTGGCATCACTGTTCCTGTCCGGGATGGCGATCTTCTCCATCGGTGTCTCGCTGGTGCTGATGGGCTGGTGGTTGCACACAGCGTCGACGCTGACCGGCGCGCTCGGTCGCGCCGCGATCATGCTGCCGGTCGCGACGCTCGTCTCGCTGGGCACCTTCGCACTGATCACTCTTGTCGCGGTGCGCGTTCTCAGCATCGGACTCACCGAGGGCTATCACCCTGTGCGTAGCCGCATCGGCTGGCAGGTGTGGGCGACGGAACGTCTCATGGACTCCGCCCGTACGTTCTTGTTCCCGATCTACGCGGGCCTGCTCACCCCACACTGGCTTCGACTCCTCGGCGCCAAGATCGGCAAGGACGTCGAAGCGTCCACCGTGCTGATGATTCCCAAGTTCACCACTGTCGCCGATGGTGCCTTCCTCGCCGACGACACGATGGTCGCCAGCTACGAGCTCGGCGGCGGGTGGATGCACCTCGGTGACGCGAAGGTCGGCAAGCGCGCGTTCCTCGGCAACTCCGGCATGACCGGGCCGGGTCGCACTGTCCCCAAGAACGGACTGGTCGCGGTACTGTCCGCGACACCGGACAAGGCCAAGTCCGGTTCGTCGTGGCTGGGCAGCCCGCCGGTGCGGTTGCGCCGGGCCGCGGGACGAGCAGACTCCTCCCGCACCTTCGATCCGCCGACCAAGCTCAAAATCGCCCGCTCGCTCGTCGAGACCTGCCGTTTGTTGCCCGTCATGGTCACGTTCGGCATCGGACTCGGGGTGCTGTTCGGTCTCACGGCTCTGGCCGAGAATTGCGGCTGGTGGCTCGCCGCACTGCTGAGTGGGGTGGTGTTACTCATCGCCGGCGCCGTCGCCGCCGGAGTGTCAGCGGCGGCGAAGTGGATGTGGGTGGGCCGCATCGACAAGGTCGAGCATCCGCTGTGGAGTTCTTTCGTATGGCGCAACGAGGTCGCGGACACGTTCGTCGAGATGGTGGCCGCGCCATGGTTCGCGCGCGCCGCAGAGGGTACTGCGGTACTGAACATGTGGTTACGCTGGTTGGGCGCCGATATCGGTCGAGGGGTGTGGTGTGAAACGTATTGGCTGCCCGAGGCAGACCTCGTGACGCTCGAAGACGGGGCGACGGTCAATCGAGGGTGCGTTGTTCAGACACATCTGTTCCATGATCGGATCATGTCCATGGACAGCGTGACACTCGGAAAGGGCGCAACTCTGGGACCACACTGCGTGGCACTTCCCGCCGCAGGTATCGGCGAGGGGGCCACAGTCGGTCCTGCATCGCTGGTGATGCGCGGGGACACCGTGCCGGACCACACACGGTGGCAGGGCAATCCGATCGCGCCGTGGGCAAAGGGCGACCCCTACGCACGCATCATGCCCGCCGAGGAGAACTGAGTGAAGTCCGACCGGTCCAAGCTGGTGGCACCCGTGTTCGACCACGGCGCGAACAGCGACCCGATCGACGACTATCTCCCCGAGAACGGCAATCGCGGCTACCGCGTCTCGCGGTACGAGCTGGACCTCGAATACAAGGTCGAGAGCAACAGACTCGCCGGCCGAGCGAAGATCACCGCCGTCACGACGGCGACGGTCGCGAAGTTCGCGTTCGATCTCGGTCCTGCGCTGCGGGTCTCGAAGGTATCGGTCAACGGTTCACGCTCGGTGAAGTTCGCCCACCAGCGCGGCAAGCTGACGATCACTCCCGCCAAGCCCATCGCCTCCGGGGCTGCTCTGGTGGTATCCATCCAGTACAGCGGTACTCCCGAACCCATCAAGGGTTTCTGGGGTGAGGTCGGCTGGGAGGAGTTGACCGAGGGGGCGATCGTGGCGAGTCAGCCGAACGGGGCGGCGTCGTGGTTCCCGTGTGACGACCACCCGGTCTCGAAAGCCAGCTACGGCATCACCATCACCACGGACTCGCCGTACTACGCGGTGGCCAACGGCACGTTGATGCGAAAGCAGACGCGCGCCAGCCGCACGACGTGGGTGTACGAGCAGCCCGAACCGATGGCGACGTACTTGGCCACCATTCAGATCGGCCACTACAGCCAACACATCACCAGCAGAGGGCCCGTCGAGATCAAAGCTGTTCTCCCGCAACGGCTTCGACGTAATTTCGACTACGATTTCGGCCGTCAGACCGAGATGATGAGCACCTTCTCCCGGCTGTACGGACCGTACCCGTTCGCCGCGTACACCGTCGTGGTCACCGACGATGACCTCGAGATCCCCATCGAGGCGCAAGGGTTGTCGATCTTCGGCGCCAACCACTGTTCGGGGACTCGCAACTTCGAGCGACTCGTCGCGCACGAGTTGGCGCATCAGTGGTTCGGCAACTCACTGACCCTGGGCAAATGGAAGGACATCTGGTTGCACGAGGGGTTCGCGTGCTATTCCGAATGGGTGTGGTGCGAGCACGCCGACGGTGCGCCCGCAGCCGCCAAAGCTCGTCGCGTCCACCAGATGCAGCGCGGACTCCCCCGAGATCTCGTGCTCGCCGACCCCGGACCGGACAAGATGTTCGACGACCGCGTGTACAAGCGCGGGGCGTTGACGTTGCATGCTCTGCGCACCACGATCGGCGACGACAAGTTCTTCGAACTCATCCGAGAATGGACGTCGAAGTACCGCTACTCGACGGTGAGCACAGTCGACTTCACCGACCTCGCTTCCCGTTTCGGGTGCCCCCGCGACTTCTGGGAGCCCTGGCTCGGGAGCACCACCCTGCCCCCGCTGCCCTGATTTCGCGATTTAACCTCCTGTTGTGCGCCAAATCGTCTATTTCGCGCACAACAGGAGGTTAAATTCGCGGGCGCTCCAGGTGCGCGCTGGATCGACTGCGCACGAACACCCAGCAGAGCGCGGCCATGACGGCCCCGAAGGTGAAGATCATCGGATAGGTCACCACACCCGGCCACTGCTGCGTGATCGCGGACAAGATCGCCGGCACCGCGAACCCGAGGTAGGTGAGGGAGTAGAACACTGCGGTGAGTCCGGCCAAGTCGTCGGGCCCAGCGATGCGCTGCACCTCCTGCAGACCCGACACCAGCGCCATTCCGTAGCCGCACCCGAGGACGGCCGCGGCGATGAGCGCTGCCGCGATGGTCAATTCGGATGCCGCCCACGCGGCGAGCAGCATTCCGAGAACGAGGATCGACAATGATACGAGTGCGCCGCGCGCGGCAAGCGGAGTGTCGATCCGGCGTCCGACGGCTTGAATCGCGAAGCCGGCGCCGAGCGCGATCACGGACATCAACGCGGACAACGCGATCGGATATCCGCCGCTGCGCTCCGCCATCAGCGACGGTAGCACCGCGTACGCGACGCTCGCCGCACCGAACACCCAGGGCGCCAGCGGCAGCACGATCAACAGGAACCGTTTGTGCTGTGCTGAAGGGATTTTCAGGTCGTCGATCAAGCGCCCTTGCTGCGCGCGCTCCCTAGTTTCGGCTACCGAGAGCATGCCGATTCCGGCGGCGATGCAGATGATCACGTGGACTGCGTAGGCGAGATGGGTCGGCCACGGAGCCCATTGAGCGAGCACTCCCGCGACACCGGCGCCGAGCGCGAACCCCGCGGTCAGGCTCATCGCAGCGCGACGAGCACCGGTGCCGTCGGCAGTTGCCGGGTCCAGGGCGGAAAGCTCTTTGATCCAGCTACCGCCGACGGCCATGCCGATGCCGAGTGCGATACCGCTGAGGACACGTCCGGCGAACAGCAGTGCCGCCGTATCCGGGCCCAGGGCGATGAGAATCGACCCGGCTGCGGCCACCGCCGTCGCGGGCAACATGACCGGGCGACGACCGAGCCGATCCGACAACGGACCGCAGATGAGCAGTGCGGGAACGATTCCGAGGACGTAGGCGAACAGGAAGGTGTCGACGGTGACGGCGGAGAATCCGTGTTCGAGCCGATACATCACCAGCAGCGGCGTGAACTCGTTGCCGCCCCAGGCCACGGCGAACATGCCGGCGGCGACGAGAATCCACTTCCTGGCGCCGAGGTCGACGGCCTGCGCGACGGTACTCGACTCGGTCATTGCATGCCCCCTGCGTTCAGTCCGTGTGTGCGACGCATGTGCGCGTCGACCGCTGCGGAGAACCCGTCCGCGTCGGCGGCCTCGATCAGGTCCGTGAGCCGGGTGTGGTCGTCGACGATGCGCAGAATCTGTTCTGGTTCGCGGGCGAGCGAGTTGGTCGTCATCCGCCGCTGACGCTCCCGCAGGCCCGAGTAGAAGGCGTCGAGCAGCGGGTTGCCGCCTGCGCGCACGATGAGTCGGTGAAAGTCGGCGTCCGCGGCGCTGAATTCGGCGCGGGTGCCGGTGGCGGCGATCTCACGTTGGCGGCTCAGGCTTTCCCTCAGGTGGCCGACGAGTTCCGTCCGGACCGGATCGTTTTTCGCGAGGGACCGCACACTGCCGGTTTCGACGAGCCACCTCGCGGACACCACGTGTTCGGCCTCACCTGGGGCAATCGGAACGACGAGGGCGCCGCGTTTGGGATACAGCCGCATCCACCCTTCGACCTGCAGGCGGAGGAACGCCTCCCGGACAGGGGTGCGACTGATGTTCATGCGTCCCGCGATATCGCCCTCGCTGACCAGTTCACCGCCGGGCAGCTCACCGGCGACGATCAGCTCCTTGACCGTCGCGTACGCCTGCTCGGAGGCGGAGGTTTCCTTAGACACAACATAGATACTAGATTCTCCTCCGCATTCCTGTTCCGGTGGGCAACAAGAAACCTGGCTCCAGTGGACAACTTAGGATCGGCATACCTTATAGTTTCCGGCGTGGCCAGCAAGACCAATCAGACAAAGCGTCCATTTGTGCACTTCGCGTGCCAACTGGGTCAGTTCGGCGATGCACCCGCCTTGCTGGCGGGAGCCGAGACGGTCACCTACCGTGATCTGGACAAGCGCGTCGAACGGCAGGCCAGGGAGCTCGGCAGTAGCCGACGTCTGGTGCTGGTCGCCGGTGCAAACACAATCGACTCGATCGTCACCTACCTCGCGGCGCTCCGAGGCGGGCACCCGGTGTTGTTGGCACCGGGAGAGAACCTCGACGGACTGATCGCGGCCTATTCACCCGATGTTGTAGTGCGTAATGCGGACGGTCGCACGGTTGTCGAAGAACTCCATCAGCACACCGCGCACCGCCTGCACCCAGACCTCGCCTTGCTGCTGAGCACCTCCGGATCAACCGGGTCGCCGAAGCTCGTGCGCCTCTCGCACAGCAACGTGCAGTCCAACGCCGAATCGATCGCGGACTATCTCGCGATCCGCGACACCGATCGCGCTGTCACGACGCTGCCCATGCATTACTGCTATGGGCTGTCCGTAATACACAGCCACCTGCTGCGCGGCGCCACACTGGCGCTCACCGACACCTCGGTTACCGATCCTGAATTCTGGGATCTCGTCCGGGCCCAACGCGTCACCACCTTCGCGGGAGTGCCGTACACCTTCGATCTGCTCGACCGCATCGGGTTCGATCAGCTGGATCTGCCCGACCTGCGCTACATCACGCAGGCCGGCGGTCGGCTGCCACCAGAGCGCGTTCGAAGCTACGCCGAACTCGGCCGACGCCGCGGTTGGGACCTGTTCGTCATGTACGGGCAAACCGAGGCCACAGCCCGGATGGCCTACTTGCCACCAGATTTCGCCGCCACCCATCCGCACACCATCGGGCGGCCGATTCCCGGCGGATCCTTCCGGATCGAGCCCCTGGGCGACGCCCCGGACGGGACGGGTGAGCTCGTATATTCGGGGCCGAACGTCATGTTGGGGTATGCAGAGGCTCCCGAGGACCTCGCGCTCGGGGACACTCTGGCGGGCGAACTGCGGACCGGCGACCTCGCCAAGTGCACCGATGAAGGGTTGTACGAGGTGGTCGGCCGCCGAAGCCGATTCGCGAAAGTGTTCGGCCTGCGTATCGATCTTCAACATGTCGATTCTGCACTGGCTCAGCGCGGGCTGACAGCCTGCTGCACGGGCGGTACAAACGAACTCGTCACGGTCGTCGAGAACGGCGGTGGTGTCGAAGATGTACGGCGATGGACCGCCAAGGCCAGTGGCCTTCCCGTCTCGGCGGTTCGAGTGTGCGTCGTCGACGAGCTTCCCCGGACATCGAGCGGGAAGCCGGACATCCGAGCCGTCGCCGAAATTGCCGGGCGGCACGAAGTCCGCCCCGACTCTGCTGCGACGAGCACCGATGTGAAAGCGCTCTACGCCGATATCCTGCACTGCCCGAATGTCTCCGACGACGACACGTTCGTGAGCTTGGGCGGCGACTCGCTCTCGTACGTTCGGATGTCCCTCCGGCTCGAGGAACTGCTCGGCTCCCTCCCCGAGAACTGGCACACCACCCCGGTGAGGGACTTCGTGCACGCTCCGAGGCTGCGACGCGGCTGGCGCCGAGTGGAGACGAATGTGCTGCTGCGTGCAATCGCCATCGTGCTGATCGCCGGATCGCACATTCACCTGTTCACGTTGCTCGGTGGGGCGCACGTGCTCCTCGGTATTGCCGGCTACAACTTCGCTCGTTTCCACCTCGGTTCGGCCGAACGCAAGCAGCGCATGCGTCGTGCGCTCATCAGCGTCGCCAGGATCGCCGTGCCCAGCATGGTCTGGATCGGGGCCGTCATCGCGCTCACGGGCGACTACCGCATCACCAGTGCATTCCTGCTCAACGGGATCTTCGGCCCGGACGGCTGGTCCGCGGAATGGAGATACTGGTTCGTCGAGGCAATCGTGTACATCGTCCTCGTCGTTGTTGCGGTGCTCTACATTCCAATGGTCGATCGTCTCGAACGGATCCACCCGTTCTGGTTCGCCATGGGGCTCGTGGCCCTGGGGCTGGTGACGCGCTACGGCCTGGTCGACGTCGACGACGGCCGCAACCGCATCCTGACCGCGTCGGTGGTGTTCTGGTTGTTCGCGCTAGGTTGGGCCGCCGCCCGGGCGAGCACTGTGTGGCACCGAATGTGCGTTACCGCAGCCATAGTGGCCACAGTCCCTGGGTTCTTCTTCGGTGAGACACAGCGCGAGATTCTCGTCGTCGGCGGTCTCTGCCTCCTGGTGTGGGTCACGTCGGTCCCCTGCCCCGCGCTGGTCGGACGGATCGCTGGGGTGCTGGCGAGCGCTTCCCTCTACATCTACCTCACGCACTTCCAGGTGTACCTCCCGCTGCGTGACGACCATCCCTGGCTGGCGCTATTTCTGTCGATAGCGGTCGGGATCTGCTATTGGCAGGCCGTGACCTTCGCAACTGCCCTCTGGCACCGGTGGAACCCAAAGGGCTCGCGTCTGGTCAAGTCGTCGGTCGAATCGACGGTGGGACGATCGCGCGACGCGGAATCGGACTCGAATACGCGACGCTCGTGGTCACCGAACCCAGTGCGCCGATCCGGCCACTGATCCGCTCGAGGTCGCGCATCGACACAGCCAGTACCTTGATGATGAAACAGTCGTCGCCGGTGACGTGGTGCGCTTCGACGACCTCTGGCGTCGTATCCAGTACGTCGTGCAACGGCTTGTAATTGCTACTGGGATAGCGGAGTCGAAGATAGGCGAGAATCGGATAACCGAGCTTCTCCGGGTCCACGTCAGCGGTGTACCCACGGATCACTCCCCTGTCCTCGAGTCGACGCACACGTTCGCCGACGGCGCTGGTGGACATGTGGACCCTCCGACTCAGTTCGGCGATGCTGAGCCGGCCGTCCTCTTGGAGCGCGGAAAGCAGCTCTGCGTCGACGGTATCCATTGGGGGCGTCTGATCCTCGGCCATCCAGTGATAATGCCACCGAATCGACGGCCAAGAGCGCGCAATGCCGTGAAGTCCACCTTCCCTGCTCGATACGCGAGATCTAGCGTTGACGGTGTCGGGTGCGGCCGAGGATGCGAGGCTGCCGAGCAGTGAATACGGAAGGGGCAGAATGCCTTCGGAGCAGATGGCTTTCTATCGGAACAAGTTGGCATACGAGACGGATTCCTCGGATCTATACGAGGCATTGCAGCAGGATGAATCTCAGGTCGTCGTGATCGACGGTCGCAGCCGTGACGCTTTTCTTGCGGAACACATTCCGGGCGCGATCAACGTGCCTCATCGCACGATGTCATCGGCGACGTTGGAGGGGTTCGCCAAGGATAGGCGGTACGTCACCTACTGCGACGGAATCGGATGCAATGCCTCCACAAAGGCCGCAATGAACATGGTGGAGTTGGGTTTCGACGTCACCGAGCTATTGGGCGGTCTCGACTGGTGGCGGCGTGACGGGTATGCGACGGAGGGCAAGAACGCCCAGCCGGCAACGTCGATGTCCACCTGCGGATGCGACGGGTAGTCGACCCGATTCGAGTCCTGGATCAATTGATCTCGAGCTCGTAGTAGAAGGACGTCGGACCCCCAGGGCCACCCTCGTGACAGTCGAATCCCCGTTTTTCGTAGACGTGCCGGGCCGCCTCGTCGTCGGCGCTGGTCGCCAGATCTATTTGCGTGGCACCCCGTTCCTTCGCATGGGCGATGACGCCGTCGAGGAACGCGGTGCCGTGACCTTTGCCGCGGTGAGCGGGTTGGATGTAGAACTCGGCCAGGTACGCTTCCTGGGCCTCGGTCCACGTACCGGTCCGAAAACGGAGGACCGCCACACCGATCCCGGGGGTGCCGAACGTCAACACGCTCGTATCGCCAGCATGGATGAGTTTCGCAAGATGAGCTGCGAGCCAATCAGGTTCAGGCGCAGGCTCGTCGTATTCTCGATTGAAGTCGACGAGTAGCTGAGCTGCATCAGCCAATCCGTCGGGGTCCAGTACGTTGCACGTACCGAGATCATTGTTCATGACGTGCCTTCCCGGTCAGCCCCTCGACATGACCAAGGCATGCGCGTCACGCAAACCCAAGCCTGCCTGTCGGGTCGTGCGGTGTGTCAGTTCGCGGGCGGCTTGATGTCCTTGCCTGCTGCAATGTCGCGGAGCCACTGCGGGACGGGCTCCTTGTCGTATTCGCGAAGTTTGATGGAGGCTCCGGCGGCAGCCGCGCGGACCTTCCGGCGTTGCTCGGGGGTCCAGGCCCGGCGCGGTTCGGTGGTGGTCATGAGCGCTCCTCGCGGTGTGCAGTAGAACCATTGTCGCTGTTGTCGTCGGTTTCCGCCAGGTCGTCGCTGTCGGCGGCGATGTCCCGGTCTGCGATTGCACGGAGCGTCCGCCGATCGGTCCTGGCGATAAACGGTGTTGCCGCGACGGTGCCGAACACGGTCCAGCCGAGTGCGGCTTCATCGGGATTGTCGCTGACGGTGCGCTCGAGGCACCAGGTGATGCGTTGCCAGGATTGGGCGCGGTTGTCGGCGCGAGTGCGTTGGCTGACGGTTCCGGCGACGCCGACGATGGCGAGTAGTCCGACGACGAGGGTGATCCATGCTTGCGCTGGCACGGGCAGGCTTTCTTCCCGTAGTGGGATTTCGTTACCTTCGAAGCCACCGATGGAACGCGCCGATCAGTAGACAGGAATACCCTCGATGCCGGGTTCAACTTGGGATGTGAACACTCCTGGAGTCATGCAATTGCCCTCCGGCCGCCTTATCCGGGGGCGAGGGTTGCGCCATCCGGCTACCAATGGTCCGCCGCCGGAACTCGGGGTATATCTGCAGGGCAGGGAGCCTGCCGGGTTCGAGTGGGACAGCCGATGGGTGCGGTGGTGGGACTTCTGGTTGCCTTCCGATCAACAGGCATTCGCGGGCGTACTTCGAGAAGTGTTGCAGCGCTGCACAGTCGAGCGGGTCGAGATTTCCTGTAGCGGCGGTCTGGGGCGAACAGGTACCGCGCTGGCATGCCTCGTCGCCCTCGATGGACTGCCGGGCCAATACGTCGTCGACTACGTCCGTAGGAACTACTCACATCGAGCTGTCGAGACACCGTGGCAGAAGCGATTCGCGACGAGGTTCGCAGCACCGTCACCTCTGCTCTGAGCAGAATAGCTCGCTACCCCGTCGAGCGAGATCCTGGCGGCCGTCGTGGGCAGCCAGGATCAGGTCGGGGGTGATGCCGCGCCCCTGTGCCTACCAGTACCGAGGTAGACGACGGGGTCAAGCAAGAAACTTTGCACGTTGCCCTAACGTGTAAAAAATCAGGCCATTTCTTTACATGTGATGCGATACGTGGGATCGTCCACCCATGACCGCGTGGCAACCCGACACTCCATACAATCAGCTTCCTCCACCCCCGGGCACCGAAGTGCTGGAGACCCGGGCGGTCTTGAAGGCTGCCATCGCGGCAAACACCGCTCTCGCAAAGCTCGACCAGGCGGTTGTATCGATACCGAATCCGACAGTGCTCATCAACTCGATTCCGCTTCTGGAAGCGCAGGCAAGCTCGGAGATCGAGAATATCGTCACCACGACCGACGAACTCTTCCGCCACCTGGATGACGACGCCGGAGCGGATCCAGCCACCCGGGAGACGCTTCGATACCGGACAGCCCTCAAAGTGGCCTTCGATCGAACGATCGAGCGCGGGTTGACCACAGCCACCGCGATCGACGTCTGCAGCACGATCAAGGGCCGTGAGATGCAGATTCGAGCGATTCCAGGTACTCGTATCGGCAACCCAGCTACCGGCGAGGTGACGTACAGCCCTCCTGAAGGTCGCGCCCTGATCGAGGAGAAACTGAGCGAATGGGAACGCTTCGTGCACGCGGACGACGGCATGGACCCGCTGGTACGGATGGCCGTCGCCCACTATCAGTTCGAGGCTATCCACCCCTTCGCCGACGGCAACGGCCGGACCGGACGAATCCTCAACGTCATGCTGCTCATCGAGGCGGGGCTGCTCAGAATGCCTGTGCTCTACCTCTCGCGCTACATCATCGACACGAAAAATGACTACTACCGCCTGCTGCTGGCCGTGACGTCCGAAGCGGGCTGGGAGGCGTGGGTGCTCTACGTCCTCGCAGGTATCGAACGGACGTCGAACGACACGCTCCGCAAAATCGAGGCGATCCGGACATTGCAGGAGGATTTCAGCCACCGGGCCCGTGCAGTCTCGAAGGGTGGCGCGGATTCGGAGTTCCAATCGGTGCTGTTCGAGCAACCCTACTGCCGCATCAACACGGTCGTCTCGAGATGCGGCGTCTCACGTCCGACAGCGACGAGCTGGCTGAACGCGCTGGCAAAGGAAGGTCTGCTGCAAGAAAACAAGGTCGGGCGGGACCGACTGTTCATCAACCGAGAGTTCCTTCGAATACTGGTCCGGCCGGAAGGCACCCCAGTTCACGGGTGAATAGCAAAGAACTTCACACGACAACTGAATGTGTGAAGAAATCTCCCAATTCTTTACACATCAGGCCCGGCGTGGTGCTGGCTACGACACTGCCCACCCTCGCTTGGTCAATATCAGGGCTGTGATCCACCCCAACACAGCACAGACGAGCGGAACGCCGACCACGAACAGCAGTGGAGTCTGGGTGAAGCTCACACCAGTCGAGCTGGTGCTCTCGTCGACGAAAGCGAAAGTCGACTGTCGGCGGACATGAAAAACTGCCCACGGGCGGACATGAAAATGCCCACTGACGGTCAATAAGAACTGCCCACGGGCGGACACGAAAGTGCCCGCCGGCGGTCATGAATCTGCCCAGACCACCACCCATGCTCGGCGCGTCAGCGCCGAAGCGGCCTCTCCTGCGGTTTCGATACCGATGTCTAGTCCGTATCGAATCCACCGCAGGAGAGACCACTGTGAAGTCTGACGGAGAACTCATGGACATGCTCAATGCCTACGACCTGACCGGATCGTTTCGTGCCGCCGCCGAACTCTGCGGTTGCTCCCACCACACTGTCAAGAAGGCCGTCGAAGACCGCGACGCGGGCCTGCCGCCGGCAACACGACGCGCGAAGATCATCGACGACTGGCTGGAACTTCTCGAGGAGTGGGTCTCGAAATCGAAGGGCAAGATCCGCGGCGACAAAGCACACGAACGCCTGACTGCTATGGGCTACGCCGGCACCGACCGCACCACCCGCCGCGCACTCGCCGAAGTCAAAGATCAATGGCGGCTGGGTAATACGAGAGTGCACCGGCCGTGGATTACCGAACCAGGGTTGTGGCTGCAATACGACTTCGGCGACGGGCCGAGCGTCGAGGGGCGCAAGATCGTGCTCCTCGTCGCCTGGCTCGCATGGTGCCGCTACCGCATCGTGGTCCCACTACGAGACCGGACCGCAGGCAGTGTCTTCGCCGGCTTGGACCGGGTGTTCCGGATCCTCGGCGGCGCCCCGACCTACCTGCTCACCGACAACGAGAAGACCGTCACCACCGGCCACGTCGCGGGCGTCCCGGTCCGCAACCGACAGGTAGTGACGTTCGGGCGGTATTACGGCATCACGGTGCTGACCTGCCAACCCGCGGACCCGGCATCGAAAGGCGGGGTGGAAAACGCCGTCAAACTCGCCAAAGCAGACATCGTCCCCACCGAGACGAACCTGCTCCCGCAGTACGCCACCTTCGCCGACGTCGACGCCGCCTGTATTGCGTTCATGACCGAGGTCAACGCCCGCGTGCACCGCACCACCCGCCGCGTCCCGAACGAGATGCTCACCGAGGAACGCCCGCGCCTGCACGCCGTCCCTGACCTCCCGCATACCGCGGTCCTCGGTGTCACCCGCAGAGTGCCGGACAACACCCCGATGGTCACCTTCGATCACTGCCAATACTCGATTCCCTCAACACTATTGGGTCAGAGCGTGTGGGTGCGGTTGCACGACGGTGCCGATGAGGTCATCATCTGCGCACTCGACGACGGGGGTCCGATCGAAGTAGCCAGGCATCGACGCACCACCCCGGGAACTCCC